>NZ_CALLWC010000012.1 GCF_938015785.1 uncultured Campylobacter sp.
TGTAAGTATAGTTCTCATAGCAGCCGTGTCTTCTCCCATAGGATTGATGATATCTTGCTTCGACGGTAGTTTGCGTAAATAGAATTTCACCCAAGCTTAGCCCGTCTTTTAGCACTGCTAGCGCGATTTTACGTTCAAACTCCGGCTCGCATGAAGCAAATCGCACGCGCAAGTCCTCTCCTCGCAAGATAAAATCAAACACCGTGCGTTTAAAAATTTTACCGCTTGATTCGTGCCTATATCCTACGTGCTCTGAAGCCGGCAGATAGCGATAAAGAAAGCCCTGAATCAGCTGCGAGAGAGATTTTATGATTTTTAGATTTTTAGTTGGTAATTTTGCGTTGATGATTAGCATTTGCGCTCCTTTGCACGGTAAAATTCTGCCCAAGATTCGTGCAACCTTGGGCAAACGAGCTCTAAGTGAAATTAAAATCCTATCTCTTTGATATCGGCAAACTGCAAAAACGCGCGATAAATTTGTCCGATATTTGCGATACGATTTGCGCGTATCGCGGTATCCTGGACGTTTATCATTACGTTATCGAAAAAATCATCAATCACGCCTTTAAGCCCAAATAGTGAGCGCAGATACCCACTCACGTCGTTTTCGTTGAGCTTAATCGCCCTGAACGCCACATTTAGCGCGCGCTCAGCATCGTGTTCGAATAGGCTTTCATCCACCACGCCAATTTTTTCGTCCTTGATGATATTGGCTAGGCGCTTAAAGGTCGCAAAATTTTCCCCGAAATCCGCTGCTGCTGCGATCTCGCCCAGAGCTTTTATAGCCTTGCTTAGTCGCAACAGATCGTTTTCGCCGCTTGCGATGCACGCCTTGATCACCGACGGATTTATCTTGTCAAAAATTCCATATAGTCTATCTTTCATAAAATCCAGCAGCTTAGAAATGTCAAATTTCTTATAACTTGGCGCCAGCTTTTGCGCCAGCGCATTCGCATCAAAGCTCAATCCTTGATTTAGTAAAATTTTAATTAGCCCCATAGCTGCGCGGCGAAGCGCATACGGATCTTTATTGCCGCTTGGAACTTTATTGATGCTAAAAAGCCCCAGGAGCGTTTCAAATTTCATCGCCACAGCGATTACACCACTAAATACACCGCTTGGCAGCTCACTATCTTCGCCACTAGGCAGATATTGCTCGCGTATCGCGCGGCATACATGATCTGCCAGTCCAGCGTGTGCGGCATAGTAACTACCCATAATGCCTTGAAGCTCGCTAAATTCGCCCACCATCGTGCTGCTAAGATCTGCTTTACTAAACATTACGGCATTTTCTACATCCCGCGCAAAATCCTTTTTGCCGATCTCCGCCTCGATCTGCGTAGCATAATCCGCGCTCAGTGCCCTTGCTACGGCTAGCTCGCGCACCTGCTTATCATAAACCGAGCCAAGGGCTTGCATATAGGAAATTTGCTTAAGTTTTTCAGAGCTAAATTCCGCTTGCAAATCGCTTTTCCAGAAAAACATAGCATCGCTTAGGCGCGCGCGTAAAACTTTTTCATTGCCGCGTATCACTAGCTCGTCATCATCGGTGATCGCATTACTAACGACAACGAAGTGATTGCTTAAGTTTTTATCCTCGAAAACTGGAAAATAGCGCTGATTCTCCTTCATCGAAGTGATGATGACCTCTTTTGGCACGCTTAAAAAATCTCGCTCAAAACTGCCTAGCAGCGCCGTCGGATACTCAGTGATAGCCGTTACTTCATCCAGCAACGCAGGATCGACCTCGATCTTAAAGCCATGCTTTTTCTCGAGCTTTGCAAACTCGCTTAGAATTTTATCTTTTCTTTTTTGCTCGCTTAAAATTACGCCGTTACGCTCCAGCAGTGCGAAATAATCTGCGGCGTCTTTAAATTTAATCGCTTCATAGCCAAATTTTCTGTGCGGAAAAAATGCAGCCGCGCTTCGCACGCCATAAATTTCAAAATCTACGTTTTGACCGCCCAAAACGCAGGCTATGCTTCTTATCGGACGGATAAACTCAAACTCACCGCCACCCCAGCGCATCGCGCGTCCAAAATTTAGTGATCGCAAAAACTCCTCTATCATTTCGCCCAAAATATCACAACTATCACGCCCCTTTTGCACCGCAGCGTGGTAGAGCACCTCTTTGCCGCCTATCTGCCGAAATTCCAGCTCGCTTTCGCTTATGCCGCATTTTTTAGCAAAACTTAGCGCTGCAGGGCTCCACGCGCCGTCTTTGAGCGCGACGGATTTTGGTGCGCCCGTGCTTACGATCTGCGCATCATCGCCGCGTTGCGGAAAATCCTCGTGAAATAGCACGAATCTACGCGGGCTAAATTCGAAGCGAAAGTCACTATTTATGCGGTTAGCCTCAAGCACTGCGCGCCATTTTGGCGCGATATTCGCACGCTCTTTTAAAAACGGGATCGCAGGCAGCTCCTCGACCCCAATCTCAATGAGTAGTTCCATCTTTATCCTTTTTTCGTTGATTTCGTTTTTCGTTTTTCTCCATCATTTCGCGGTTAAATCCTACGATCATAAATATCATAAAAAGCACGAAAAGTGCGGTTATAACGGCGTGTATCATTCTACTATAAATTCCTTTTGCCCTTTATAAATCGTAAAATAGGCATTTTTAAATTCTAAATTTTTGCCGTTTTGCACAGGAGCGCTTTTGCGAAAAATTCTAAACTCGCCCACGCTTTTTAGATCAATTATGCCGTCTTTAACGTCGCCTTTTATCGTGCTTATCACATCTCCTGCGCGCAGCTGCCGCACCGATGCGCTAGGCAAAACGTATGGCGCGATAGAGCCTACGTTGCCGTTTCTAGATACTATCTCATAATCGTCGATCTCAAAGCTTTGCTTATAAAATTTCGTCTTTTTTACTAGCAGATCGAGTTTATCGCCTAGCTGTAGCCCGCTGCCGCCATAGACAAAAACTCCGCTTCCATCTTGAGAAATTGCAAAGCCGTGGCGGTTTGTAAAGCTCACGACTACGCCTTTTATCAGCATAGGCTCGCTTATAATGCGCCCGTAAAGCTCCTCTATCGTGACGGCCTTTGCGGAGCTAGCGGTATTTTTAGCTAAAAATTCTTGCTTTTTCGGCATAGATTTTAAAGCGCCCTCGTCCGTCAGAATGAAGCTAATCGGGAAATGATCGGAAGCGGTAGAGGATTTAGCAACAGCGAAGCTATCCTTTTTATATCCAGGCTCGCTACTAAAAAAATCGTCGCTAAGCAAGATATGATCTAACACTGCGCCGCTTTCATGAGATTCACAAGAGCCAAGATGCTTTAGCTGCGAGCAGGGATGTAGCGCCCACAAATCACTAAATCCATCGCGCTCGATAAGCTCGTTTAGCAAAGAATTTCGCCCGAAATTCGTATTAAAATCTCCCGCTACGATAGCGCGTTGGTGCCCTTGCAAAACCTCGCGTAAAAAGCCAAAATTGTGCTTGCGCTCGCTTAGCGGATTGCGTGCAGAGAGCATATGCACGACATAAAAGCTAAAATCAGCGCCGCCAAGCGCAAAATCAGCGCGCAAAATATCTCGTGTTTTAAGCTCTATCGGGCGGTAGATTTTTTGAAATTTTATCGGTATGCGTGACATCACTGCCACGCCCGCAGGTGCAGTCTGTGCGCGCGAAAAAGCGTAGAATTTATAGCCCGCCTTCTGCGCAAGCGCTTTTAGCACGGCTTCGTTTTCGATCTCTTGCAGCCCCAAAATATCGGCATTAAGCGCGCTTATCTCATTCGCTATCTCTTGCAGCTTGCGCTCGTATTTTTGCTCGCTCCATGAGCCGTGCCCGATCTCAAAATCCGCGTACTCCGTGCCGTCGTTTACGCCGTCGAATAAATTTTGCACGTTAAACGATGCGATTTTCAGCTCCGCCGCACTCGCGCCGCAGAAAAACATCGCAAAAAGTAGCGCTAAAACTCGCAAACCGCGCTCCTAAAGTCGAATTTATCGATATTTTGGCGGATCGCTTCGTAGGTTACGATGCCCACGCTGGTGGCTAAATTTAAACTGCGCCCCGCCCCGCTCATCGGGATCGTGATGCAGTTTTCGCGGTTTGTGCGCATGATCTCAAGCGGCAGCCCGTGCCCCTCCGAGCCGAAAATCAAAAAATCGCCCGGCTGAAATTTCGCCTCGTAATAGAGCTTGTTCGTCTTCGTCGTCGCAAAAAAGAAGCGCTGCTTAAATTTCTCATTCGCCGCCATAAACTCGTCCCAATTTTCCCAAATTTTAAGATCCAAGTTCGCCCAGTAATCAAGCCCCGCGCGGCGCAGATGCTTATCGTCGATGAGGAATCCCAGCGGCTTGATCAGATGCAAAGGACACCCCGCATTGACGCACATACGCCCGATGGAACCGGTGTTTGTGTGGATCTGCGGATATACTAACACGATATTAAACATCAAAAATCACCGATTTTGCATGAGCAGAATTTTGCGATTTAAAATTCCGCGAGGCAAAGTTTTGAGATTTAGAATTTCGAAAAGCTAAATTACGCGGCTTGGGATTTCGCGCAGTAAAGCCTTGCAAATTTAAATAGGCAAAATTCCACAATTTGAAATTCTGCGAAGTAAAATTTAGGTTCATGATTTTGCGACGCTGCAGTACGTCAGATTTTTTCTCACAGCGATACGGCTCTTGCGTCTTTCTATGGTGCAGCGCTACAGCTACTCCCATAACACAGGATGCGCGATACGGCTCGCTAAATTTTGCTTTAATACGTTTAATATGACGCAGGCTGTGAGATTTTGTGCCAAGATGTCCTAATCCGCAAAATTTCATCTCGCTGCAATGCGAGCCGTGAAATTCCGTCTCGTTGCTGCACGGCTCATATAATTTCTCACCGCAGTGATGCGATCTGCGAAATTCTCTCGATCCATAAAACTTCGCCTCGTGGGCTTTTTCGGTATGGCGGCACGACGGATGAAATTTTAATAGGTCAAATTCCGCGTCGTGAAATCCTACCGAGCTAAGCTTTGCACTATGAAATCTTACGCCGCAAAAATTTAAATTTCGCTCGCCATAAAAGATAAAATCTCGCACAGCAAAAATCACGAGATTTCGCCTACGATCAAAGCAAAAAGCGCGCTTTTGCAAAGGCGAAGCATTCTTGTAAAACGCGTAAATTTCGTCGCGACGATAGAATTTTTTCACAAAACTAGCTCCTAAATAAAACAGCAATTTTACAAAAATCTCTCTAAATTTACGCTTTTAAAGCCGCTACAAACGCCCTAATCTCCGCTTCTTGCAGCCTCTCAATCTCCTTGCCGATCGCCGCGCCGCGCAGATTGCGAGCGACATCCGCAGCGCAAACCAAGCTCTTAAATTTCTTATCCCAAATCCCAAGCCGCTTTGATGCTTGCACCCTACCTTTACAATATAGCCCGAGCCACTGCTTAAGCGGCATTTTTAGAGCGATTTTGCATAGCCGCTCGTCGCTTACCCGCTTAAAAAACGGCTCTCTAAGTAGCCTTTTATAAAGAGAATTTAGCCCTAAATTCTTTAAAATTTTATTTTTATCTAATCCTAAAAAATTCAAAAACGCATATAAAAAAAACATTTCATTTCTCACGAAAGATTCGCCGCGCTCTATGAATTTCATCAGCCGCTCGTGCGTGCGCGGATCAATCCGCAATCCAAAAACCCGCTCGTAAAGCCCCAGCTCTTGCATTAGCGTCATCCCATATCGGTGTGCAGGTGCACGAAAAAATTTAATCAGCTCCGCTTTAATGCGCTCGCAACTAAGATCGCTAACGTCGATACTACGCATGAGCTCTAAGGTGCGCGGCTCGGTGCGAAGCTCAAATCTCGCTGCAAACTGCACCGCGCGATACACGCGCAAACTATCCTCCACGAAAGTGTGCGGATCAACCACTCGCAAAATACGCGCGCGCAGATCCGCAAGCCCGCCGTAAAAATCGAGCACTTTGCCGCTTATAGCGTCTATCATCATCGCATTAATCGTAAAATCACGCCGCCTACTAGCCTCATGTTCGTCCGTAGCCAAAGCGACACTAAAGCCCTTGTGTCCGATGCCAGTCTTACTCTCGGTGCGCGGAAGCGAGATGTCGAAGTTTTTGTATTTATAGACGAAGTAATTCTTGCCGACGCCCTGTGCGCCGAAGCCATGCATAATTTGCTCGAAGCGGTGCGGACCCACATCGTAAAGCTCCACATCCACATCAGCACTCGCCCGCCCTAAAAAATGATCGCGCACGCAACCCCCCACCAGATAGATGCGTGAGCTAAATTTTTTAAGATAATCTAAAAGCGCGATAAAATCGTTATTTTGATAGATTTTCAAGTCGGTTTTCGATACTTGCAAGCAAAAATTCCATAAATTTTAAATTTAGCTCCACGCGCGCGTTCAAATCGCCCTTCTCAAAAGCGTTCAGCCCATCAAAAAGCACTAAAATTCGCTCTTTTATCGCGCTCAAAAACTCCGCTTCGCTTGAAATTTTAAAATCTGTATTTGCGAGATATTTTGATTTGTCGCCCGCTTGTCTCGCAGCCCCGAGATGTCGCGCTGCTTCAGGCTGGCGCAGGGCGGAATTTTGAGCACCAGAAGAAGCAAAACTTCCAGCTTGCATATCCTGTGCGGCAGAATTGCGAAGCTGCGGCGTGGCGAGCTCATCGTCTCGCACCTCAGGCGTCGTAAAATTCTGCGGCTGCGAAACGAAATTTTGCTGCTGCACGGCAGCATTTCGGATCTCTAGTGCGGCGAAATTTTGAGCTTGAAGCGACGCTAAATCCTGCTTTTTAGAATGCGCCGTACCGAAATAATCGTCAACTTCGTTTTCTTTGAAATCAGAGCCAGACCCAAAATCGTCATTGCTTAGCTCCTTAAAATGCGCGCCTAAAATACGAGGCGTCAAATCTTGCTTACTTTGGGAGTCGTCATCCGTAGAATTTAGCGCTAATTCAAAATCTTTACTTTCGGCAGAGCTTTGCGCTATGCTTGCGTCCCTGCTTTGCGGCGAAGCAAACCCATTCATATCACTGCCTAGACTATCGTAAATTTCGCCTGCGATGCCCGATAAATCACGAAAGCTTTCGTCAAATTTTGCGGTGGAGCTTTTTAAAATTTCATCGTTTGCAAAGGTGGAATTTTTGCCATTTACAGAAGCGGAATTTATAAAATTTTCTTCATTTAAAGAGACGGAGGCCACGGAATTTTCACTGCTTGTAAGATCAGAGTTTTTAAAATTCTCCTCGCCTGAAAAAGTAAAATTTTCATCTTTTGCGGCAGATTTTTTTAAAGTAGCGCCCGCCGTAAATTCCGTGCTGCTATGTGCAGAGTTCTTGCGTGCCAGGGCATTTGAATGATCTAGGACGGAATTTAAAGCATTCGATGAAACAAAGCGCGAAGTAAAATTTTGCGCGTTTGGTGAGGCGATATCCGGCACAGATGTAGAATTTAAGGCATCAGGTGCAATGAGATCTGGCGCAAAAGAAGCGGGGTTTAAAGTATCCTGCGAAGCCTGCGCTTCTGCTTCAGCGCTGTTTGCATTCACAGCCCCCTCTTGCTGCGCCGCCAAATCTTGCGCGCGCTTTTGCGCTTTCATCTCATTTACTGCTTCGATGATATCTTCTAGTTCATTTTCATACATCAATTAGCCACCTCTTAAATTCCGCTTGTTTGCGCGCATCGACGCTTAAAAAGCGCTCCAGCATCGCCATATTAACGCCCGAGCTTACCCGGTGATTTAAATTTAGCCGCGCAAAAAGCACAGCCGCATCGCCATCTTGGGGATTATCGCGTAAAATACCGCGGCAAATCCGCATTGCGCCGTAGATATCGCCTTTTTTCTCAAGCTCCATAGCGTATGCTAGTGCGCCATTCAAAGCTAGCTCCTAAGCCTTAGCCGCGTAATCTGCAATGATCGAGCCGATCTCTGCAGTCGAGCAAATTTCTTTGGCGTCGTACTGCGCGATATCCTTGGTGCGGTATCCGTCGCGAAGCACGGCGCGTACGGCAAGCTCGATCGCTTCTGCCGCTTCATTCTCGCCGAATGCGTATTTTAGCATCATCGCCGCGCTTAAGATCGTAGCGATCGGGTTTGCGATCCCCTGCCCCGCGATATCGGGCGCGCTGCCGTGAATCGGCTCGTAAATTCCCACCTTGCCGCCGATACTCGCACTCGGAAGCAGCCCGATCGAGCCACAGATCATACTCGCTTCGTCGCTTAAAATATCGCCGAATAAATTCTCAGTCAAAATCACATCAAACTGCGCTGGCGCCCGCACTAGCTGCATCGCGGCGTTATCGACGTACATAAACTCTAAATTTATCCCAGCATAGTTTTTCGCTAGCTCGCTTACGACTTCGCGCCACAGCTGGCTTGTTTCAAGCACGTTGGCCTTATCCACGAGCGTTATCTTTTTGTTTCGCAAAAGCGCAGCCTCAAACGCGACCTTAGCCACGCGCTCGATCTCAGAGACGTTGTAGCACATCGTATTTAGCGCATCCTTTTCGTTTTTAACGCGCGGCTGCCCGAAATAAATCCCGCCCGTAAGCTCACGCACCACCATTATATCGACGCCTTTGATGATCTCAGGCTTTAGCGTCGAAGCGTTTATCAGCTCATCAAAAATCATCGCAGGACGCAAATTTGCAAACGCTCCAAGCTCCTTGCGAATCTTAAGCAGTCCGCTTTCGGGGCGCAGTTCGCGCGGCAAGCCGTCCCATTTAGCGCCGCCGATCGCACCGAAAAGCACCGCATCGCTTGATTTAGCGGTATTTAGCGTTTCATCCGGAAGCGGAACGCCCATAATATCGATCGCCGCGCCGCCCATCAAGCGGTAGTCAAAATTTAGCTCAAAATTAAATTTATGGCTTACGGCATCGAGCACCTTGATCGCTTCTTCGATGATCTCAGGGCCGATTCCGTCGCCTTTTATCACGCATACGTCGTATTTTTTCATCTAAATTCCTTACAAGTTTATCTTTGTTTTTGCATAATTTATCGCTCCGCCGGCATCAAGGAGCTTTTGCATAAACTCAGGTATCGCGCCGAATTTATACTGAGTTTTTTGAGTTAAATTTTTAATTACGCCGCCCTTTAGATCGATGCTAAGCTCGTCGCCCTGCGCGATCTTATCCGTCTCGTCGCATTCGAGGATCAAAAAACCCGTGTTGAAGCTGTTTCGATAAAAAATCCTAGCGAAGTTTTTTGCGATCACGCATGAAATTCCGGCAGCCTTAAGCGCCATCGGTGCGTGCTCGCGCGAGCTGCCGCAGCCAAAATTTTTCCCCGCTACGATGATGTCGCCGCGAGCTATTTTGGACGAAAAATCCCTGTCCGCATCCTCCATAATGTGCGTCGCAAGCACCGCCGCATCGGAGGTATTTAGGTAGCGCGCCGCGATAATAATGTCAGTGTCGATATCATCGCCGAATTTCCATACTTTTGCCATATTTCCGCCTTAAATTTTAAAATAGATGTGCGATTTTACCGACAAATTTATTAAAATCCGCTCAATCGCTCCGATATGAGGGTGGAATTCCTCGCCTAGAATTTAGGGCTAAATTTAAACGCAAGAGCGCAGAGATAGGGAGTGCGGAGGCGTTAAATTTTAAATCGGCGGCGTAAAGGATGCGGAATTTCGGCGCGCTAATTTTCGTCTTGCAAGCACGAAATTTTAGCGGGCAATCTTAAATTTAGCTAAAAATATAATCTAAATTTTAAAATTTAGCCTAATTTCTAGAATTTGAAAAATCATTAAATTTAGATAGTTCATGCCGTATATAAGCAAAAATAAAGAGCGTTTCGGTATAATCCGATTTTCCAAAACCAAATACACAACGACACAAGGAGATTTTATGGCGAGCCCAAAAGACGCCTTAACGCCCATCGAGCAGTTCTTCGACGAAAATCAGAAAAGCTACATCACCTACGAAAGACTGATAAAATTTTTCGACAAAGCCCCCACTGCGACGGCCGTTAAGAAGGTCGAAGCGCTTACGAAAAAATTCGACGTCGAGCTGATCTCCGCCGCAGAAATCTCCAAAATCAAAAATTTAGAGGACGCGAAACTCAAAGAAGCCACGCAAAAAAAGCTGCTGGACGAGGGCTGGGACGAGGAGTTTGATCTATCCAGCGACGTCGAGCTTTTGGAGTGGAGCCGTTCGGACAGCCCTGTGCGGATGTATCTGCGCGAAATGGGACAGATCCCGCTGTTAACGAAAGAAGAAGAGATCGAGATCAGCAAAAAAATCGAGCTCGGCGAGGACATCATCATCGACGCGTTTTGCTCGGTGCCGTACTTAATAGACTTCATTTTAGACTATAAAGAGCCGCTCATCAACCGCGAACGCCGCGTCAAGGAGCTTTTCAAGAGCTTTGACGACAGCGACGAAGAGGGTGAAGAGGAGGACGAAGAGGAACTATCGGAGGAGGATTACGACGACGAGGAGGATGAGGAGAGCGCGGACGAGGCGAAGCAAAAGCGCTCTAGAAAGAACGATAAGCGCGCTCTAAAGGTCATCGAAAGCTTCAAGGCTCTTGAAAAAGCCAAAAAGGACTGGATGAAATTTGCCGAGAAAAACGCCGAGGCAATC
>NZ_CALLWC010000013.1 GCF_938015785.1 uncultured Campylobacter sp.
AAAGATAACGGAAAATACCTTTTACGCTTTTCATTTTTGAATCCTTCTTGTTTTATCCGCGGGTTTAGTTTATTTGCCAGTTATATGGTCAAATTGACCCAAATGCCACCCTTGCTTATCATATTTTTCTAGTCCCCCGTGCCGATAATCCCACTCATAAATATTACCCTTTTTGTCTTTCCATCGCTTCCTTAATCCACCGCCTCCTTGTATCGGAGTTTTTCGCCTGTCCTTAGTCAATCCAGGAAAGCCTTTCAAGTCTTTAGTTTTTGGCGCTGGTATATACCCAATAATATTTTCCCCAAATCCCGTTTCTCTACCCTGAATACCGCCGCCGATCGTTAGCTCTGGTTTTATAGGCGATTGAGGCATTTGAGTGTATGGTAGTTTTTCTTCTCTATTTTTAGGGAATATTTTTATATGATCATTTTTGTCCCAGCTTCTTGCCTGTATATTTTTATTTTCTAAATCGTTTAGAATTCTATCATAATTTATGTTTGATCGTTCCTTAGTAGTGCCGCCATTATCAGGATATTTTCCAGGAGAATTCCAGTAGGCATTGTATTGATCACCTTCATACCAGTTTGTTAACCAATTTCCAAAATCTTTTGATAACTGTCTAGTCTTAATAAAAAAGATAGAAGCAGAGGCTGCCTCTATAATAGGCAGAATAGCTGCCACAGCAACATCATCGCTCTTCCTCTGATCCAGCGAGTAAAAGTATCTGGTATCGGCTACGACGGTTTTGTCGTTAGGATTTACTTTAGGCGAATAGTCGTTAAGGCTTCTACCGTTTAATCTTAAAGCCTTTTCCGACATACTTAGCATGCCTAGGGCATAGTTGGTAGCGAATTGATTTTGCGCGGGATCTTTAGGTATGAAAGAGCCTCGTTTATTATCGCTGCGATGAACAAGCTCGTGTCGCAAAGATGTCATAAATTCTTTCGCATTGCTAATGTGCTTCGTATTGATATATACGGCATTCGGATCGTCTGAGTTAAATTTTCCTCCGCTTCCTCTATTTAGATTGGCAAATTTAACCTTTACCCCCATTTGATTTGCTATATCCTGTGCGGCTCGTTGCTTTTTAAATATATCGGCGCGAGGATCGTTTAGTACGTCAAGATTTGCCGCAAGCGACATACTATCTTTATCGTATCCGCTAGTAAAGCCTCCTATATAGTCAAATATTTTATAGGCTTTCGCATTCTCAGTAGTTGCTATTAAATTTATAGCTTTGTATATCGCACTCCCCCTATTAAGCTCATCCTTTATCTCATTCCTTCCCCCTTCGCTAAACAACCTCATATCCACGCTTGCATCAA
>NZ_CALLWC010000014.1 GCF_938015785.1 uncultured Campylobacter sp.
GCTATTTCCGTGCGAATTACTACGAGAATTCGCATTTTAACTTTACGAATCTCTACATGTGGCGCGAGCCGTTCCACGTTCACGTTGCGGAGGAAGATAACGTCCTCTATGTCGTGAGCGAGTGGAAGGCGCGTGTCTCGGCATTGCAGCCGTTCTGCGATCCCACGCTGTACCCTGCGGCGACGAAGAAGCTGCTCGCGTACTTCGAGGAGATTGAGCAGCCCTTTCACATCTACGATATGGAGCGCGGCTATGCCGATTTTCTGCGCAGCTGCGACTGTGCGAATTTTGAGGTGGTCGCCGACCGTGACAACTATGACTATGTGTATCTCTCGGAAAAACTCATCAGTCTTGCGGGGCGCAAGCTGCACTCGAAGAAGAACCATCTGAACGCGTTCCACAAGGAGCATCCCGATGCGGTGTTTGTGCCGATCACGGATGAAATCGTGACGCTGTGCAAGCTCGAGCTGAACAGCTGGTATAAGCAGCACAAGCAGGAGGACGGTACGGTTGATCCGTTCATCGGCTACGAGCGCACGGCGATCCTTGAGGTGCTGAACAATTTCGAGGATTTCGGGCTGAAGGGCGGCGCAATCCTCCTCGGGGGGCGCGTCATTGCCTTTACCTTCGGCGAGCAGCTGAACACGGACACGGCGGTGATTCACGTCGAGAAGGCGGATCCCGAGCTGCGCGGCGCGTATCCCGCGATCAATCAGGGCTTCGTGGAGCACGCGTGGAGCCATCTGACCTACATCAACCGCGAGGAGGATATGGGCATCGAGGGGCTGCGCAAGGCGAAGGAATCATACAAGCCGGAGAAGCTGATCGAGAAGTTTAATGCGCGGCTGCGCTGATGGATGAAATATATGGATGCGGGGGAAACGATCATGATGAACTACGAGAAGTACACCAAGGGCTATTTTATGCCGCCGGAGATCCGCATGGACTGGCTGAAAAAGGATGCGCCGGATCATGCACCAATCTGGTGCTCGGTTGACTTGCGCGACGGCAATCAGGCACTTATCGTCCCGATGAGCCTCGATGAGAAGCTTGCGTTCTTTGACCTCCTTGTGCATGTTGGGTTCAAGGAGATCGAGGTCGGTTTCCCTGCGGCATCGGATACGGAGTATGAGTTCCTGCGCCGCCTGGTCGAGGACGATCTCATCCCCGACGATGTGACCGTGCAGGTCTTGACACAGGCGCGCGAGCACATCATCCGCAAGACGTTCGATGCCCTGCGCGGTGTGAAGAACGCTGTCGTCCACGTCTATAATCCCACCTCGGCGGCACAGCGTGAGCAGGTTTTCGCGCGCTCGAAGGAGGAGATTCTGAAGATCGCCGTAGACGGAGCAAAACTCCTCAAGGAACTGACAGAGGAGGCAGGTGCGACGTATCGCTTTGAGTACTCGCCCGAGAGCTTTACGGGCACGGAGCCGGAATATGCCCTTGAGGTCTGCAACGCTGTGCTCGACGTGTGGCAGCCGACGCCCGACCGCAAGGCGATCATCAATCTGCCCTCGACGGTGCAAATGTCGATGCCGCATGTCTACGGGATGCAGATCGCCTATATGAACGATCATCTGAAGTACCGTGATGCCGTTGTTCTCTCTCTCCATCCACACAATGACCGCGGCTGCGGCGTATCGGATACGGAGATGGGCCTCTTGGCGGGGGCGGATCGCGTTGAGGGAACGCTGTTTGGCAATGGGGAACGCACGGGCAACGTGGATATCGTCACGGTGGGGATGAATATGTTTGCCCTCGGCGTTGACCCACAGCTGGACTTTTCCAATCTGCCGCATCTCGTCGAGGTCTATGAGAAGGTGACGCGGATGCAGGTCAATCCGCGGCAGCCATACTCCGGTTCGCTCGTCTTTGCCGCATTCTCAGGCTCGCATCAGGATGCCATCGCGAAGGGCATGCATTACTGGGCGGAAAAGAAGCCGGAGCATTGGTGCCTGCCGTATCTCTACATCGACCCGAAGGATATTGGGCGCACCTACGACGGTGATGTCATCCGCATCAACAGTCAGTCGGGGCGCGGCGGCGTCGGCTACATTATGGAGCAGCAGTATGGCATCGACATGCCGAAGAAGATGCGCGAAGATCTCAGCTACCGCGTCAAGGCTGTCTCCGACGCTGGACACAAGGAACTGCAGCCGGACGAGATCTACAAGGTGTTCATGGACACTTATGTCAATGTTGTATTTCCCTACGAGCTGTCAGATTTCTGCCTGAACAAGCAGCCGGACGGCACGCGGCGCGGCGACGTGCATCTGCGGGTGGACGGCGAGGATCGTACCTATGAGGCACACGGCAACGGCCGCCTTGATGCCGTATCAAATGCGATGCAGGAGAATCTGCACCTTTCCTATACGAACCTGACGTACAGTGAGCATGCCTTGGAGCTGGGGCAGAGTTCCCGTGCAATCTCCTATATCAGCATTACGGGCGGGGATGGCAGCGTATACTGGGGAGCGGGGTTGGATACGGATATTATCACCTCGTCAATTTTGGCACTCTTCTCCGCGATCAACCGCATGAAGGCAGGGCACTGATGTGACCGATATTGTTGCAGAGAAACTGAAGCTGCTGCCGGACAGTCCGGGAGTCTACATTATGAAGGACGATCACGGAAAAATTATCTATGTGGGCAAGGCAATTGTCCTCAAAAACCGTGTTCGGCAGTATTTTCAGAGCAGCCGAAACCACACGCCAAAGGTGCGCGCAATGGTCTCGCATATCGCTGACTTTGAGACGATCATGACGGCGAACGAAGTGGAGTCGCTGATCCTTGAGGCGAACCTGATCAAGAAACATCGGCCGCGTTATAATATACGGCTGAAGGACGATAAGAGTTACCCCTATGTCAAGGTGACGGTGCAGGAGGGATTTCCGCGCGTCTTTATCACGCGGCGTGTGCTGCGTGACGGCGCGCGCTACTTCGGCCCCTATACGAATGTGACGGCGCTGCGGGACAGCTTGAAGCTCCTGCGGCGTCTTTTTCCTCTGCGTACGTGCCGCACGATGCCCCAGCGTCCTTGCCTTGAGTACCACATCAAGCGATGCCTCGCCCCCTGCGTCGGCAAGGTGGGGGAGGAGGACTACCGTGCGATGATCCGCGCCGCCCTGCTCTTTCTTGAAGGACGGACGGATGATGTAGAGCGTGAGCTGGAGCAGCGGATGCACGCGGCAGCGGAGGCATATCACTTTGAGACAGCGGCGCGCCTCCGCGATCAGCTCAGTGCCGTGCGTACGGCGGCAGAGCGGCAGAACATCGTAACGGGGGCAGGCGATCAGGATGCGATCGGCATGGCCCGCTCGGCGGCGGGCGTCTGTGTGCAGATCTTCTTCATCCGCGGCGGCAAGATGATCGGCCGAGAACACTTTCTCCTGCGCGGCAGCGAGGAGGAGACCAATGCGGACATCCTGCGTGCCTTTTTGGAACAGTACTACAATCAGGCGACCTTTGTACCGCGTGAGGTCCTCCTGCCGCAGGACATCGATGATGCGGCACGTGCGACTATTGAGTCGTGGCTTGCTGCGCGCAAGGGGGGGGGCAAGGTCGCGCTCCTCTCTCCGCAGCGCGGCACGAAGCACGATATTGTGCAGATGGCGACCGGAAACGCGGAAAAATTTCTTTCAGATGAGGAGACGCGGCGCAGCCTTATGGATGAGCAGACGCTTGGTGCCGTGGAGGAACTCGGGCGGTATCTTGGACTGAAGCATCCGCCGCGCCGTATGGAGTGTTTTGATATCTCGCATAATCAGGGGCAGGAGACCGTTGCGTCGATGGTCGTCTTTGAGGATGGTGCTCCGAAAAAATCGGATTACCGCCGCTTTAAGATCCGCAGCACGGAGGGCAAGCCAGACGACTTTCTCTCCATGCGCGAGGTGACGACACGCCGCTATGTAGGACTGGCTGAGGAGAAACTGCCCGACCTCATCATCATCGACGGCGGCAAGGGACAGCTCTCCTCGGCCCTTGAAATCATCCGCCATGCAGCAGGGCATAAGGATGTCCCTGTTGTCGGGCTTGCAAAACAGTTTGAGCTGGTCTTTACGGAGGGAAATCCAGATCCTGTTGAACTGCCGCGCCGCAGTCAGGCCCTTTATCTCATCCAGCGCATCCGTGATGAAGCGCATCGTTTCGCCATCACCTTTCATCGCAAACTGCGCGGCAAGCGCAATCTCGTCTCCGTCCTCGACCACATTGTCGGCATCGGCCCAAAACGGCGGCAAAGCCTGCGCACCCACTTCGGATCGCTGGAAAAAATCAAGGAGGCATCCGTGGAGGAACTCGCTGCCGCCCCCGGCATGAATCGCCCTTCTGCCGAGGCAGTACGCCATTTCTTTGACGCACAGCAGGAACTGCGAGGGAAACAGTAGACTGTTCACCGCAACGATAAACGGGAAACCTTCCGCTGCATTCTGATAGGAAATAACGGCGCAGGGGAAGATGGTCTTGATGCCATGGCTGTCATCCTTAAATCATAGGGGGGACTATGGATATGGCTGATGAGGACAATGCAGACCTCATCGATAAAGTACGCGAAAAACAGAGACTCGTGAAACAAAGGACCGCAGAGAACATGCAGTAATCGCCAGTGTGTTTTGAATGGTTGCGAATTATCAAGATAGGATTATCACACCAAAATGATGGACTGTACGATTGAATTGCAGTTCTGATTATTGTAGAATTATCAAAAGGATTTGAAATTGATGACATCTCATTTAGGAGGTGTCGCACGATGCTCATCTTTCAACGTATGCAGATATTGTGTGCGGCACTCCTCCTTGGCGTGAATTTCATCCTCGTCGGATGCGGTACTGTTCGGCAGGATCCTGCGGATGATGAAAACCTTGTCGTTGTCTATAACTGCGGCACGGAGGATTGGACAGCGCCCATTGCAAAGGAGTTTCAAGAGGAGACAGGAATTCAAGTCAGGCTGGTGAGGGATTCGTCCGATGCACTCATGACACGTGTCCGTACGGAACAGGAGAATCCGCGTGGAGATGTGCTGTGGGGCGGTATGGAGGATACCTACATATTCCTTGCATCCTATCTGGAACGGTATGAGTACCCGGAAAAGGATGCGCTGCGCGGGAATTTTTCCTGCGAGGGTGCCGCATTCTGCTCTATGACGATGGATCCCTATGTAATTGCTTACAATACGGATCTTGTTGATGCAGAGCATGCACCTGCAGGATGGAGCGATCTTCTCAATCCTCAGTTTCGTGGGCATATTGCTCTTGCTGACCCGACGAAGTCAATTTCTTCCTATGATGTCCTCATTACGATGATGGATGTGCTTGGCGGTGATTCTGCTGTGATCTCCCGTATGGCAGATCAGTTGGATGGACGCGTCACGTCTACATCGGCGGAGCAGATCAAGGCGCTCGCCGATGGAGCGTACATGGTTACTGCGACTCCTGAGCAGGCGGTACTGAAGTACAGAGCTGCCGGTGCACATATACAGATCGTTTATCCACAGGAAGGGACGCGTGTTTCTTCCACAGGAATAGCGGTCATCAAGAATGCTCCGCATATGGAGAATGCAAAGAAATTTCTTAATTTTGTTATGAGCCGTCAAGTTCATGAACGCCTCGGCGTCTATGAACGACGTTCTGCGCGTGCCGATGTATCGGCACCGCCGAATCTCCTGCCGCTGGCGGAGATTCGTTGCACACGGTTTGATGCCCGGCGTGCCGTCGCCTTCAGAGATGAATTTCTCAGCAAATGGCGTGCTGCGGTTATCAAATAAATCCCCATTTCCCCCCATCCCCCCATTCCCATATTTTCCCCTTCCAAGACCGTCACATTGCGTGGCGGTTTTTCCTTTGTCTTTTTTAATGGAGCACAATAAAAATATATACGAATTGATAATTTTCACTTGACAGAGAAAGAATTTGTCTTTATTCTTTCTTTATAGTCTGAAGATTGAGGAATAGAGCGATTCTTTATGACGGATATTTTATAGAATGATTCTCCGATTTTGAACGAGGTGGATTGCACCAATGAAGCGGTATTCGATCAGCTATCAAAAGCGCTTGTTCGCATACCTCCTTCTGGGCGGGCTCTTTCCTCTTTTGATCGCCTCGGCGATTATCCTTTATGCTGCGGATCGTACCTATGAGGATACGCAGGCTAAGGCAGGGCGTGCAGAGGTACAGCGCATCTCACGTGAGATTGATCATCTCGTCCTCGGCTATCAGCGACTGATGATGCCTCTTCTTGTCAGGGATGAGGTCTTTGACTATATGGAGGGCATGCAGACGGATCTGGCTCACCTCTATGCAGATCTTTACGGCGCACTCTCCGGACGCTCCGGTGAGGCGGCCGTCTATTTGCTCCCCGCAGATGGGAGGCGCGCTGTTGCCACGGATGATGTACCACGTGCATATCGTTTGCCGGAAAATCTTCATTGGGGAGTGATTGGCAGGGCGACGGCGGAGGATCATTGGGCCCTTTTGGCGGCAGATCGTTCTGCTCCAGATCAGCAGGATACCGTGTTCTCGATGGCATATGCACTGAGACACGACGGAAAACTCCTCGGCGTTGTTGTTGTCGATGTGCGCCGTGAGGCTCTTGTTCCACTTATTCAGCGCGTTCAGGACGGCAACGAGGGACAGATCATCCTAACGGACCGTCATCATTACGTGATGATGGATATGCTTGATCATCACCGTGAGGGATTTTCTGCACTTTTTTCTCCTGCGGCAGAGGAGGAAACATCAGCATCTGTATTTCGTGACTATGTGTACACCTCAGCGGCAACTGGGATTGCCGTTCATCTGCGTCAGCGTATGGATGCCGCTCCGGTGGATGAACTCTTTCGCCTCGTTCTCGCCGTAGATGGTGCTGCTCTGGCGGTAACGGCATATCTGGCATGGCAGCTCAGCCGCCGGCTCTGGCGTCCGCTCCACACGCTGACAACAGCAATGCGGCGGGTGCGTACCTCGGATGATTTCTGTACACAACTGGATGCGCGGCGACACGATGAGATTGGCGAGCTGGCACGTACGTTCAACAGCCTTGTCGAGCATATACGGATACTTCTGGCGGAGAACCGCGCGCGTGAACGGCGGTTGCGCATGGCAGAGGTCAAGTCGCTGACGGAGATGATTCGCCCGCATTTTATGTATAATACCCTGAATCTCATTAAGTGGAGCGCCAAACTCGGTGATGCAGAGGGGGCGGCAGATACTGCGGTACAGCTTGGAAAGCTTCTGCGTGCTTCAATGGCTATGAAGGAGTTTGTTACAGTGGCAGAAGAATTGGCGTTTTTGCGAACTTATTTGAAAATCCAGCAGCGGCGCTTTGAGGGACGTCTGATGGTGGCGATAAATGTGGAGCCGAGAATTGCAGGAAGCTATGTGCCAAAGCTGATCCTTCAGCCACTCGTTGAGAATGCGATACAACACGGCATTGAGAGTGTGGAGCGCGGCGGACACATCGCTGTCACGGGGCGGCAAGATGGAAGTCATGTCATTTTCGTGGTGAAAGATGATGGTCAGGGAATGTCTGACGAGCGACGGCGGGAAGTGCTTGCGCGGAAGGACGACAATCACTTCGGTCTCTATAACGTCCATATGCGTGCTGCTTTAAATGGAGATGCAGACTGCGGCATTGATCTCTCCAGCGTGGAGAAGAAGGGGACTGAGGTGCGGCTTACGTTGAAGTACATGAAGGAGGCTCCGTGCGATGATTAAGGTGCTTGTCATTGATGATGAACCAATGCAGCGACAGGGCATTGTGCAGCTGACCCCGTGGAAGGATTTTGGTGCTGAGGTCGTCGGCGCTGCCGGCAGCGGCATGGAGGGGATCCTCATGGCGCGGGAACACCGCCCCGACGTACTGATTGTGGACATCAAGATGCCGGGGCTGACGGGGCTAGAAGTCATTTCCCGTCTGCGCGGTGAACTGGATGCGGAGTATATCATCCTGTCCGGATACAGTGAGTTTGAATATGCCCAGCGGGCCATTTCTCTCGGGGTGTGCGCGTATCTTCTTAAGCCGTTGGATGACGAAGAGCTGGCTGCCGCAATGAAGCTTGCTGCGGGGCATATCATGGGGCGCCGTACGGAAAACATTCATCCTGATCAAAGGGAGGATATGTGCGGGAACATTGCTCTGCCCAAGGAAGAGCCTGTGCGCGGGTATCTCCTGCATGCCATGCGCCACATGGAGGAACATATAGCAGAACCGATCACGGTACGTGAGGTCGCCGACGAGCTGGGGCTGAGCGTCAGCTATCTGCACAAGCTCTTTTCCCGCTGCGGAACATCGTTCAGCTCTTATTTGACGGAGTGCCGTCTGCGCCGGGCGGGGCATCTGCTGCGTGAGAGTGATGCAAAGGTTTATGCCGTTGCTGCCGCCTGCGGCTATCAGGACACGCGTTATTTCAGCAAGATCTTTCAAAAGCACATGGGCATGAAGCCGACAGAGTATCGCTACGGAAAAAACTCGTAAAATTTTTTCTTTCTCCCTATAGACAAAAAGGGAAAGATGCTATAATATAATAATAGTTATTGGTTAGTAGATACGCAGCCAATATCATCAATGATTATCGGTGTATTATATATGAGGAGGAGTTCTTATGAAGACGTGGGTTTGCACAGTGTGCGGCTGGGTGTATGACGAGGCGAAAGGGGATGCAGACTACGATCTCGCTCCCGGTGTAGCGTTCGATGATTTGCCGGAGGATTTTGTCTGCCCTCTCTGTGGGGTGGATAAGAGCATGTTTGAGCAGCAGGAGTGACAGGATACTTCTGCTCTTGCCCCGCGCGTGCGCGGGGCTTTTTGTATGACAGAGCAGAAGGGCTGGGAAATATTTTGCTTTTCCTTCCGAAATCCCGTATAATGAACTGGATATTTTGAGAAGCACGGACTGCGGAGATTTTATTGGTGCTTCTTTTGTGCAGTTAGGAGATTTGTTGTTGGCAGAGCGAATTGAGATCAGTGCCATTTTTCTCGTCTATATGCTCATAATGATGGGGATTGGTGTCTACTATTATCGGCGGACACGCAATATGAGTGACTACTTCCTCGGCAATCGGAAGCTTGGCGCCTGGGTGACATCAATGAGTGCCGAAGCATCAGATATGTCGGGGTGGATGCTGATGGGGCTGCCCGGCTTCGCCTATGTGGCAGGGCTCAATGCCGGGTGGATTGCGCTCGGTCTTGCGCTTGGGACATGGGCAAACTGGCAGTTTGTCGCGGCGCGTCTGCGTGTCTATACGGAGCTGGCACAGAACTCCCTGACTTTACCGGATTTCTTTGAAAATCGTTTTTTTGCCCATTCGGGCGCACTGCGCGTTGTTCCGGCGATCTTTATCCTTATCTTTTTTATTCTTTATACCTCGTCAGGCTTTGTGGCGGCAGGGCGTCTCTTTGAGATGATCTTTCAGCTCCCGTATTTGACAGCACTGCTGCTCGGTGCGGCGGTTGTCGTGTTCTATACACTGGTCGGCGGATTTCTCGCCGTGTCACGCACAGATTTTATTCAGGGCGCAATGATGTTTTTTGCCATCCTTGTGGTACCCGTGGGAGCAGCACTGATGTTGGGAGGATTCACGGCAACGGCGGATCTGATCTATACGCAGCACCCCGCATTTTTCTCACCATTAATGAAAGCGGACGGCAGCACGCTGGGGGGCATCGAGTTCATTTCGCTGATGGGGTGGGGGCTTGGCTACTTTGGACAGCCGCATATCCTTGTGCGCTTTATGGCGATCCGCCATGCAGATGAGCTCCCTCAGGCGACACGCATTGCCATGTCGTGGGTAGTGATCTCCCTCTCGGCGGCGATTCTCGTCGGCATGGTGGGAGCGGTATATCTTGAGGTTCCGCTGCTGGGTACGGCTGCAGAGACTGTGTTCCTCACGATGGCGGGCAAGCTCTTTCCGCCAATCGTCGCAGGACTGATCTTGGCGGCGGTGCTGGCGGCGATTATGAGTACGGCATCGGCACAGCTCCTGGTCGCGGCTTCGGCATTTGCACAGGATATCTATCGGCGCAGCTTCCGCCCTGCGGCACAGCAGGGGGAACTGGTCTGGGTAAGCCGCCTGTCCGTTCTTGTCATTGCGGCGGCGGCAATCTACCTCGGACTCAGCCCGGACAATTTTATCCTCGATATGGTGGCATACGCATGGGCAGGCTTCGGCGCCGCTTTTGGCCCTGCGCTTCTTCTGTGCCTCTTTTGGCGGCGGACGACGGCACGTGGTGTGCTCGCAGGCATTGTGACGGGCGGCATGACCGTGCTCGTCTGGAAGCAGTTTGCCTTCTTCGGCCTCTATGAAATCGTCCCGGGCTTTCTGCTGGCACTTCTCGCCGTCTGCCTTGTGAGTCGGATGGATGCAGAGCCGCCTGTGGCCGTGACGGAGCTCTTTGACCGTGTGAATCGGCAGTAGAGAACGGCGCGATGCTCTTATGATGATGACGGAATTTGCCGATATAGAAGAAGTGCTGATATTCAGCCTGCGCCTCTTGGTGCTTACGACGATGGGGAGGATATTATGGCGTTTACCTTTACACATGTGAATTTCAACGTACTTGATCTGGAACGCAGCATGGCGTTTTATGAGATGGCATTTGGCTTTCGGGAGAAGCGCCGTCTGGAGGCGGAGGGCTTTACCCTCGTTTACCTGACGGATGGCACGACGGACTTTGAACTGGAGCTGACGTATCTGCATGAACGCAAGGACCCCTATAATCTTGGGGAAAAAGAGTTCCATCTGGCACTTCATGCGGATGACTACAAAGCGGCACATGAAAGACATACGGAGATGGGAATCATCTGCTATGAAAACGCAGGGATGGGAATTTACTTTGTAGAGGATCCGGATGGTTATTGGATTGAAGTTCTCCCAAAAAACATGTGACGAACGGTTCTTTTTTGTGTATAATATATTCCAAGCCGATTGTTCACAGCAGAGGGGGCGCTTGAATGGGAAAATTGCGGGTGCTGATCGTGGATGACTCCAAGATCAGCCGCGTGATGCTTGCTGAGAACCTAAGGGAGACGGATTTCGAGATCTGTGGGATGGCTGGCGATGCAGCAGAGGCACTGAAGCTCTATACAGAGATGCAGCCAGATCTCGTGACAATGGATATGAATTTGCCGGATACCAACGGGCTGGAGTGCAGCAGACGTATCCTTATACAGAATGCAGATGCACGGATTCTAATGATCAGTGCAATGAAGGATTTGAAGCTTATCACCCAGGGCAAGGCAGTTGGGGTACGTGCATTCCTTCAAAAACCGGTGTCGAAGCATGATCTGGTGGATACGCTGCATCTGATCGCACACGGAACGGAAAGCAGGGAGGCTGCTTTCCGTGAACTTTATGCAAAGCCATTTGCACGGGCACTTCAGCAGGGAACGGCCGGCCTTCTTAAGATGGAGGGCGAAACGGAAATCACACCTTATGTGCCGCGTACGCTTGATGTGAATGGTGCCGCTGTCATCATTGGGATCACGGGGTATACCACTGGTCGTGTCATTCTCTATGCAGAAGAGCCGGTAGTACGCCTTTTTGCTATGCATATGCTCGGGCGCTCCACGGTGGAGGAACTTGGTGAAAATGAGGCAGTGGATGCAGTGGAAGAAGCTGCAAACATCATTGCAGGCCGGGCCGTTTCGAAGATCAACAATGTGCTGGACGGGAAGGAACTGCGCTTGACTCCTCCAGGAACGATCTGTGGGACAAAAGTGCATATTGTGAGTCCCCGCATGACGACGTTCTGTATCAGCATACAGCTGCCGATAGGGACGGTCCAGATGAATGTGGGCTTTGCAGAAGGAGAGTAATCGATGGACGCAAAACTGATCAATCCTTTTGTGGATGCCTTTACAACGGTCATGCCGATGCTGGGGTTTCCAGAACCGACGCGCACAAAGCTCTATGCGGCGTCGAGCCGGGTTAAAAGCCACGGCGTGTCCATGCTGGTCGGCTTTACGAAGCAGATTCGCGGGAATGTGGTTTACAATATGAGCGAAGATACGGCGAAGTTCATTGCCTCCCAGATGATGATGGGGATGCCGGTTGAGTCGTTTGACGAGATGGCGCAGAGTGCAATCTCGGAGCTCAGTAATATGCTGACGGCACATACGGCAACGAACATCACGGCACTGGAGCTGGATGTTGATATTTCGACTCCTTCGCTGACGGTTGGTGCCGACTTCGAAGTAAAGGTCTGCGATGGACAATATCTCGTCGTTTCCATGGATCTGAGCGGGAAACTTGTCGAGCTGGATATCGCTGTTGACCAGATTTAGTATCGAAGGGATGACAGACATGCAGCTTTCTGTCATGCTTTCGCTGCGCAGAACACTTTTTATCGGAGGGGTTGTTCGATGAAGGGTGCAGAGCAGGTGCGTGTCTTTTTTAGAGGAAGACAGGTAGATGCTGCGGGTGAGGAGAGCCGTATTACGCTGTCCGTTATGGGACGGCGTTTTTTGCGTGGAGAGAGCCGCTATGTAAGCTATGACGATGCTGAGCTGATTGAAGGAGCGACGGTGCCGACCATTCTGCGCATCAATACGGAGGAAGTGCGCCTGCAGCGGCGCGGCGTTGTGCGCTGTACACAGAGTTTTGTGCCGGGGCAGGAACGGCACGGAGACTACCGAACACCCTATGGGCGGTTCTCGCTCTCTACATTGACGCGCCGCCTGCGTGTACGCACGCTCTCCAATGGGGTGGAGGAGGCATATATTTTTTATACACTCTATGTTGACGGTATGCGCCAGAGTGACAATACCCTTGAGATACGAATTGAGCCAATGCAAAGGAGACCAAATCAAGGTGGATATCAAACAGCAGATTGAGCAGGCGCTCATCAATGCCGTAAAAGCGGCGGTGTCAGCGGGAGAACTTTCGGAGGGCGGTACGCTTCCGCCCATTCTTCTGGAGGAACCGCCGAACAAGGAACTTGGCGATTTTGCAACAAATTTCGCCATGCAGTCGGCACGTATTTTTCATCAACCTCCGAAGAAGATCGCGGAGATTCTGGGGACTCACATCACGGGCTCATGGCTTGATCATGCAGAGGTGGCGGGGCCCGGCTTTCTTAATTTCTATCTCAAGAAAGATGTGATTGCAGATACGCTGCGCGACATTCTCCGTACAGGGGAGAACTATGGCGCGCTTCCGCCGAAAGATCTGCCTCCGATACAGGTAGAGTACGTTAGTGCGAATCCGACGGGGCCCCTCCACGTCGGACATGGACGCGGTGCGGCGGTTGGCTCGGCACTGGTGAAGCTGCTGCGTAAGGCAGGCTATGAGGTCCAGAGTGAATATTATGTCAACGATGCGGGGAAGCAAATGGATCTGCTTGCCATATCGGTGAATGCGCGCTATCTTGAACGACTCGGACAGAAGATTGTATTTCCAGAGAACGGCTATCACGGTGCGGACATCATCGATACAGCACAGCGCATCATTGACCGGGATGGGGATCGCTATCTCGCCTTGTCCGAAGAGGAGCGGTTGGAGAAGTTCAAGGACATTGCCTATAAAGAGAAGCTCGCGGTTCTGAGAGAAGATCTGGCGGATTTTAGGGTGACATTCGATCGCTGGTTCAGTGAGCGCACGCTTCATCCGGAGGCGGTGCAACGCGTTGTTGATGTGCTGCTGGAACGCGGCACCGCCTACGAGAAGGATGGTGCAGTGTGGCTGCGCTCAACGGATTACGGGGACGACAAGGATCGTGTGATTTTCCGCGATAACGGTGTGCCGACATATCTCGCAGCGGACATTGCCTACCACGATGATAAATACAGGCGCGGCTACGGTCGCCTCATCAACATCTGGGGCGCCGATCATCACGGCTACATCGCGCGCCTAAAGGCCGCCGTGCATTTTCTGGGCTACGACGAAAGCAGGCTCGAGATCATCCTAATGCAGATGGTAAATTTACTCAAAGACGGGCAGACCTACAAGATGAGCAAGCGCGCGGGCAATGCGATTTTGATGAGCGACGTGCTCGCCGCGATCGGCAGGGACGCCATGCGATTTATCTTCATCAGCAAAAAGGGCGAGACGCCGCTTGAGTTCGATGTGGACGAGCTCGCGCGCGAGGACAGCAGCAATCCGATCTTTTACATCAACTACGCCCACGCGCGGGTCAATCAAATTTTTACCAAAGCGGGCAAGTGCGAGGCGGACGTCTTGGGCGCGGACTTCGGCGCGCTAGATGAAGCGGGGCTCGGCCTAGCTTTTGCGGCGCTTAGCTTGAATGAAATTTTAAACGACGCATTTAATTCGCGCGGCTTGCAGAAGCTGCCAGATTTCCTAAAGGCGCTCGCGGCGGACTTTCACAAATACTACAACGAAAACCGCGTCGTAGGCAGCGAGAACGAGGATGCGAAGCTCAAGCTGTTCGCGCTCGTAGCGCTCAGTATCCGCACAGCGTTTGCTCTGATGGGTCTAAGCGCGAAAGAAAAGATGTAGCCGCACAGGCTACATTCGCGCCGATATCCCTAAATCTCACGAACGAAATTTTATGATTTAAAATACAAAGCGAAATTTTACGGCGGAATCTGGGATGAAATTTTATCGCGAAATTTGACTTAAAATTCTATCGCTATAAAATTTTAAAGCTAGTTCTAAATTTGCGGCTCGTAAAATTTTGATTTTAGAATTTTGCGAGCGATTTCACGGTATTACTGCGGCTCCAGGTGCGGTTCTTAAAATTTAAAATTCGGCTGCAAATTTACCGCTTGCGGAATTTTGAAATTCTAAAATTTTACGGCGCGGAAGCTTTAAGTAAAATTTTAAAACAAGGCTTGAGGTACTAAAATTTTGCGCAGATCAAATTTCATGTGAGGGAATTTCATCCGCAAAATTTATTCGGACGGGATTTGCCTGCAAGACCGCCCTTAAGCTCCGCGGCACATCGCCGCAAAAAGGATATATATGAGAAAGATCATCGACATAACGGCGCTTTCTATCGCCGTTTGCGTCTTGGTTATGGTGCTTTTTTGGCCGTCGCCCGTTTTATCGTTTAAATGCTACCGCGGCGATAGCGTAGGCTGCGCGCAGCTGGGGCGCGACAAGCTCTCCCGCGGAGATTACGACGGCGCAAAGTTCGCTCTTTCTAAGGCTTGCGAGGCGGGCGAAAAAGACAGCTGTTTTGACTTGGGAGCCCTATACGATGGCGAGGGCAATGCGACGCAAGCGGGCGTATTTTATACCGCAGCGTGCGATAAAAACGTCGCCATATCCTGCCACAAGCTAGGCAACCTATATCAGCGAGGGCGCCTGAGTAGGGACTTCGCCGCGGCAGCTCGGCACTATATCAAGGCTTGCGATTTGGGCTACGCTAAGAGCTGCCACAATGCGGCCGTGGTCTATTTCACGGGCGGTTTTGGGCTTGCGGCGGATCAGGCAAAGGCGGTGAGCTTTTTCGAGCGAGGCTGTGACGGCGGGCTAGTGGATAGCTGCTATAATGCCGGCGTTGCGTATGATAAGGGTCTCGGCGCACCGCAGGATCGCGACCAGGCGGAGAAGCTTTACACCAAATCCTGCGAGCTGGGCTACGGCGATGCCTGCAATAATTTAGGCTATTTGTATGTGAGCAAGGGGGATTTGCGCGGATTTTCTAAGGGGCTTGGATGGGTCAAAAAGGGCTGCGACGCGGGCAATAAAAAATCCTGTCAGATCTACGAATTTATGAAAGAGCAAATTTTAAAGAAGTAGGCGCTTGGTAGCCCGGCGCATGTTTCGGTTTGTACTGCCTGCCGTGCACCGTCTGTTTTGTATTGCTCGTCGTGCACCGTCTGTCGTATGGCGTCTGTTGTGCTACTTGCCTTGCACCGTCTATCTACGCTACTCGTAGCGCGGTATTGGTTTTTGCGATGGGCTTGTCTGCGATATTGCCGCGACGGGTTTGTGAGCTTTTGTAGCGCGCGCAATTTCGCCGCGATTTTGCGACGTGCGAAATTCTGCAAGGCGCAGATAGTCTATGCATGCGATTAGTTAAATTTAGCGGAGGAGCTTTACTTGAAATTCTATCGCTATGAAATTTTAAGGCTTAGCTCTAAATTCAGGGCTTGCAGAATCTCGACTTTAAAATTTTATGGGCGGCGCTGCAAGCAAGACAAAATTTAGATTTTAAAATTTTACGGCGCGGGATTTAGCGCGGAAGCAAAGCGCAAAGCTGTGTTTGAGGAGGTAAATTGGAATATGAGATCACGGGCGAGGTTCGAAATCTCCGCGTCCACGCTGCAAGAGGAAATAGCAAAATTTGGATATTTTTCGAGATAGACGGCGTGAAGCTGCGCGGCGAGTTTAACGATATCCCCGTGGAGGAGGGCGAGCTTGCGCGCGCGTATTTCATCCGCGGAGGATATGCGGGCAGCTACGTGATTACGCGGATTCAGGTAGCGCGCAAACCAAGCCCTTTGCGCCGCAAGCTGGGTATCGCGACCGCCGTGTGCACGCTGGGTTTCGGCGTAGCGCTGTGGATCGTGGGCTTTGGGGTTTTAAACGTCGGCGGAAGGGGCTCTCTAATTAATTTTGTCTGTATTGCCGCGGCAGGATTTGGGGTGCTAAAAGAGGGCGCGGGCAATCTTAAAATGTGGCTAAATCAACGCACGTCCGAGTAGATCGCCGCCGCGACGTAAATTTTATAGACTTATAAATTCGCCGAATAAAATTTACTCATGCCCGCCGTATCTTTGTGGCGTAAATTTTGCTAAAATTCGCTCCAGGCGCGAAATCCGCTGCGTAAATTTAGAAAAAGGCAAAATTTGAACATAAACGAAGCAATAGTTGCCACCGCCAAAAAGCAAAAAGAGTGCCGGCTAGCATTTATAAAGTATCTGTTTTTGGGAATTTTATTTATAATAGTGCTGCCCGTAGGCGGCGGATTTGCCGTATGGCATCTTTTTGAAAATCGCCTTGCACCGCTATTTTTCATCATTATCTATATTCCGTTTTTTCAAGCCGCACTAATGGCTAACGCGAGCCGAGTGACCAGCGAGCTGGGGGATTACAAAGCGTTTTATAAAGACGTTTTCGTCCGCGCCGCTATTCGGGGCACAGATCCAAATTTTAGCTACGATCCGAATGCCGGCATCAGCCGTAAAGAATTTCGCAAAATCGGCATCTATTCGCCAGGTGAGTTTCGCGCCGAAGATCAAATCAGCGGCATTTATAACGGCGTCAAATTTAACCTCAGCGAAATAATCCGCATCCCAAACGGCGCGACGCTGGAAATCGGCGACTCGGCGGCGCTAAATTTGCTATCCGCGATAGTTTTTGCATGGGAGGCCATGAAGGATATGCAGGCATTTAGCGGCTCGGTCTTGGTCTGCGAGTTTTACAAAAAATTTAGCGGGCAAACGATAGTAGCGAGCCGCACGCTAAACACCAGATTTTTAGGCGAAAAAGAACAGATGGACGACCTGTTTTTTAGTAAAGAATTTCGGGTCTTTGCGGACGATAAGGTTGAGGCGAGGTATCTTTTGACGCCCGCGTTTATGGAGCGCCTGCGAGAGCTAAAGGAAAAATTTGCGGGGAAAATGGGCGTGAGCACGGCGTTTATGGACGATAAGCTTTATCTATTTTTAAACGGAGCGAAAAATAAGTTTGAAACGACGCTCTTTTCGCTGCCACCGAGCTTAGAGGACGCCGCCGAGATCAAAAATGAAATTTCAGAGCTTTTATCAATCATAGACGAGTTAAATTTAAACTCGGATATTTAAGCGGGGCGGCGATTTTGGCTAATTAACGCGCGCCGCTATTTGGCGGATAAAATCCGCTTGCACTGGGAGAGGGCGCATTACTTGTCGCCTATCGAAATACATTGCGGCTAGAGCGCTATTTCTCCACCAGCTAAAATGTGCTACGCTTTGGTCGTATCCTTCCACTGCCTATCGAGATGCACTAAAGCCTGGATTGCTTCTATGCTACTTACCGAGATACGTTACGGCTCGGATCGCTCATTTTCGCTACCGACTGGGACGCGCTTAAGTAGCTCCTGTTCGCGAGCGAATAATCTACAAAATTTCTCCCAGTCGTGCAGATAGACGAGCCTATGCTCTTTGCCGCTTTCGTCAATGTATATGCCCTGCGTCGAGCCAAGACTCATCTTTTGCCAGTAGTCGAAAAACGGCAGCGCCTCGATGTCCTCTTGCAGCACGCCTCGCATCCCGTCGTTATCGTAAATTTTTAGATCGTAGTAGGTCTTTTTCATTTTAACCTTTCTAAATTTTACCGCGACGGAATTTTATCGTGGTGGAATTCTTAAATTTGTATCGCGATAAAATTCCGTCTTTTAGAATTTTGTGCGCCGCAAAATTTACCGCGAATTCCGCGTCTTTAAATTTTGCGGCGTCAATCCTCGATGGCTTTAAATTTTGTAGAGCAACCCTCGATAAAATCCCGTAATTTCACCGCAAGTAAAATTTAGCCTGCCAGCGCCTTTAGCTGCTCGGCGTTTAGCCCACCCACCAAAATATAGCTCGCATCGATGAAACGGTAGTTTTGCTTCGGCAAGCGCGCGATAAACTCGTCGTATTCCAGCTCGGCGATTGCATGGTAGTTATCGGCGTCGTTTTCGTCGCCCTCTATACCTATGAGCGCGATCTGCCAGCGCGCTACGTCGTTATTTTTCAGCATCTCGGTGTTTTGCCATTCCACAAACGGTTTGTAGGGCAAGATAATAGGCAGGTCTTGCGTGAGCGCGTATGAGCCCATTATCGTGCCGTCATCTCCATTTCGATAAAACCTCTGGCGCGCGCTGTAGGCGTCGAGATACTGCACCTCGGTTAGTCGCTTGCTAAACTCGGCAGAGGGGTTGTATGAGGCTAAAATTTCATCCATCATCGCGCGGTTTATCGCAAAAGGTCTCTCTACTCCGTAGCAAAAATTTACCTCCGTATCGCCACTTAAGTGTTGATCTATCGAATGCAGTCCCGCCGCTATATCGCGCTCGTAGTCGAATTGTTCTATACTGTCGTGGGTGTAAATTTCGCCGTTTTCATCCGCGATCTCGCTTTGCAGCTGCTTAGATAACGCTTGCAGATATGAGATCGCCAAAACCCAATCAAATACTGTCGCTGGCGTATTTACGCGCACGGCGTAGCTTTGCCGCTCCTCGTCATATCTTAGCTCCATCCCGCGCCCGCTCTTGCCCCGCACGCCCAAAATCAAGCACTCCTGCTCGCTCAAAGGCGATTTTAAAAACGCCCTTTCGTCAAAGCCTTCGGCGCTCTCGTCTATGTCAAATACCGATAGATCGGGCAGGAGCTCCAATGCCTTGTCTACGCTCATGGCGTCCGAATACCCCATAAATAGCGGGCGCTTTTTATTTTTGACGCTAAATTCTACGCTCACCTTTTTCTCCTTTGTTAAATTGGCAAAATTATAGCGAAATTTTACCCGCCGCCGCGAGCTAAATTTGCGCGCGCAAGTCCGCATTGCCGGTTGTACGAGCGAGCGCCGCAGCCGTCACAAAACTCACTAATAATCGCGAAAGCTTACGCGCCGATTGCGTCTTTTAGGCTCTGTGCGCACAAGCCCGCATCCTTAAACTCACGCAAAATTTCATCCATCAGCTCCTCTTTGAAAACGTCCAGTATCATCGCGCCCGCGTCTAGCTCGGGATATCGCAGAGCGGGCTCGCTGAAGTTTTTAAGCTCTTTAAACCGCCGCTCGCCCCGTCTGGCAAATCCGAGCCGAACCTCGTTCGGGCTAAGGCTCAGCATACCGCTATTGCGAGGGAAATTATACACGCTAAAGCCGTAAAGCTGCGGATCGGCGGCTCTTGCGCGCACGCTCAAAATTTCCTCCAGCCGCGCCTTTGTGCCGTCTAGATCGAATCCCGTTTGCAGCGCGATCTTGCCGCCCGTATCGAGCCGCAAAAGCGCCAAAAACGAAGCGAAATCCTGCGCGATGATGTTTTGCTCGTCACACTCGACGTCGATGTAGGCGACCGCGGGCCGTTCGCTCGCGCGGTAGTCCAGGCACAGATACCAATGCCCGTCGCCGCTGAATGGCACCAGCCCGTTAAGCTCGAAGCTCACGCACTCGCGCTCCTCGCCCCAGCTAAAGCGCGTAAGCGACGGATGCGCCTCGCCGATGCCGCTGACGGCGTCTAGCGGGTAGCCCTCTAGCTCGTAGCGCAGGTAGCCGCCGTTTTGCACGCTCAGCATCATGGCGAGCTCGCGCGGCAGGGCGTGTCCTAGCTCCTCCTCCGCGGCCCTCAGCGCCTCGGGCGTGAGCGGATCTTGTAGATAGGGCAGGTAGATCGGCCTGCGCCAGATGTTTGCAAGCTCGTTTGCATTCATTTTCGCTCCTTTAAATTTGCAGGTTAAAATTTCAAGCGCGCCTTAAATTTCAAGCTCGAATCCGAAATCTCGGGCTATAAAATTTTAAAATTTTGCTGCGCCGAATTTTTCACAGCCCGCTCGCTGTATTCGGCTCGTCTGCAACTATACGGATCGCCTCTCGGCGGCTTAAATTTAACCTAGATCGGGCGCCGTTAAAATTTAATCCGCACCGAGCGGGCTCAAAGCCGCGCGCCGATAAAATTTCATCGCAAATTACTCGACCCGAGCGTCCGTTTAAAGCGGCGGAATTTTGCGGGCGAGCTAAATTTGCATTTCGCGCGCCTAATCGAAATCATAATACAGGCTCCACGCCCCGCTTTGCGAGTTTTTGGCAAACATCAAGCTGCCGCCGTCAATGACGTTAAAGCCCGCCTTTTCGTCTGAAGAAATCTGAAAAACGAACTGATAGCCCTCGCCGAAGCTCACTCCCGACTGGCAAAAGGAGGGGTAGCCACCGAATTTCGTGCAGTTATAAAACTCCAAGGCGATGTCGTCGTAATACTCGAGCCCCTCCGTCTCCTCAAGACGCAAAATTTCATCTATGGTGTCCGCATCCAGCCCGCCGCCGTCCCAAACGGGCGTATCGTCCGCGGCAAATTTTGGCTGCAAAGGAAAGGGTCTTATCTGCGAGCGCGGATTTGCAAGCTCTTTTATGACGAGCTCGCTTACGTCGCTATACTCGCGGATTGCCCACAGGCCGTCCATATCATCATCAAATTTGCCGATGAGATCCTGCGAGATGAAGACCGTAAGTAGCTTGACGCCGTCCAAGATCTGCGGCACGTAGGGCAGCGCGGGCAGATAAAACTGCGCTAGAGGGAGCATCGGCGCGCCGTTTTGATCCACAGGCAGCTTCTCATCCGCCGCGCAGGCAAGCACGCGGCCGATCCAGCACTCATCGATCGCGCCTCGCGGCCTCACTCCGCCCGTCTGAAAATAGGTGATTTCGCGCGCGATCTTGCGCTGCAGCTCCTTAATCTTTTCTTGCAGATCCGTTTGCATTTGCGTCCTTTTCGGTTGGAATTTTAGCGCTTTTGTGAAATTATAGCGTAAATTTTACCCGCCGCCGCGAGCTAAATTTGCAGCGTAAAGAGTTGTGAAAAGTAAGCTTAAAGCTTTTTGGGAGTAAAATTTAAACAGACCCATGTAAGCGGTAAATTTAATCAAAGGAGCGAAGATGACGAAAAATCAGTGCTGCGTCCTAAAGCATTTGACGGCAGGCGAGACGGGCGGTTTTGAGAAAACGGGCAAGATGAATGACGGCGAGTTTTTGGATGCGCTTATCGGAAAAGGGCTTGTTTGGATGCTTGACTGGGTCGGCGAGGACGAGACGGGCGATGTAGGCAAATTTATCAGTTCTAGGCTTGATGCGCTGCAAAGCGGCGTGTCACTAGACTGCGATAAAATTTACGCAAGGCTCGAAAAAGAGGCGAAAAAAGAGGGTTTCGAGCGCGGCGATGCGAGCCTATTTTTGATGAACGAGTTTCAAAAGGCGCTCAAAAAGAGCGATTTTAGGCTCTTTACTTTGGATCTTCATAGCGACGCTTATTATCTGCTCGTCGCGCACAAGGACGCCGAGAAAGATTTTAAAAAGCTAGGCAAGCGCGAGGAGCTATTTTGGGATATCGCGCCGTGGGGCAAGCGCCGCAAAAGGCAGATCCTTTACGTCATAAACTGCGAGTGCGGCGAGATGTCTGCGTGGCAGCTGGATGCGGACGAGCCCTCTCCTAGAGACGAGGTTTGCGAGGTCTGCGGGCGGGTGCTTTTTGACGCAGACGGCAACGCGATGCAGCCTTTGGAAAAGGAATTTATCTGATCTTTTTACTTATAGCGGCTTTGCGTGCGAAGTTTCGGCTAGATGAAAAGTTAAATTTTATTGCGCAGCTCGGCAGGATTTGGCGCACAGGTTTGGTTTGCAGCTCGGCGGCGAAACGTAGTTTAAATTTAAGGCTTGCTCTGCGATGAAATGCGGTTTTGATTTGAGGCTTGCTTTGGTAGTAAAATACTGCTCGGCGCGGCTAGTTTCGGTTTTCTATTCACGTGAGCGACGAAATTTTACAGTTTGCGTTTGTATCTCGCAAGACCGCAGCGTAGGACGCACTCTTTTAGCGCTTGCGTTCTTGGCTTGATTTTTTATCCAGCAAGTTCGCAGTCGCGGGCGCATCTACCTATGCTGCTTTAAATTTTGATTTTAATGGTTGTGGACGTAGGCTCGCGCCGCTAAAAATCAAAATTTTGCCCTGCTGCGAGCGCTAAATTTATAATCCTGTAAATTTAGAATTTTAAGCGTAAAATTTGATCTAAAATTTCCAAAGTCGCTAAATTTTAAAATTTAAATGCAATATGAGCTTGCCGACTCGCTAGCCATAAGGCTCGTAAACTCCGCCGCAGCCGCAAGCTCGTTTGATTTAAAGATAAGGCAAAATTTTAGCTAGAGCGCCCGCACAGAACAGAATCCCAATGTTAGCGCGCCGCAAACAAGCCGTGTTTGAAATCCGAAACTGGCAAGGTGCAGCAAAAGCCTAACAGCGAGCTTTGGCGATGCACGCCTCGATCGCCGCCATCACCGCTGCGCGAAACCCAGCCGCCTCCAGTGCCGCCAGCCCCTCTATTGTCGTGCCCGCAGGCGAGCAGACGGCGTCTTTGAGCTCCGATGGGCGCCTGCCGCTTTGTAGCAGACGCGCCGTGCCCTCTACCGCCACCGCTACCGCGTCGTAGCACAGCGCCCGCGGTAGTCCGCCCCGCACGCCCGCATCCGCCGCAGCCTCGATAAAGGCGCACACATACGCAGGCAGACTCCCTGCGATCCCCGTAAATGCGGCAAAGCTCGCCTCATCTATCTCGTAGAATTTGCCGATTTTGGCGGCTAGCGCTCGTACGATCTCCCGACTAGCCTCATCAAAATACTCGCCGTAGCACAGCGCCGTAGCCGACGCGCCGATACCCGCGGCGACGTTTGGCATCGCACGGGCCACGAAAACGTCCGCACCTACGATATTTTGGGCGCACTCCAGCTTGAAATTCGGCGCCAAAAGAAGCAGGATTTTGCCCGCGAGCTCGGGCGCGATCAGGCGCAAAATCCCCTCGTAGCTGGCGGGCTTGGTCGCGAGCACGATAATATCCGCCGCGTGCGCCAGCTGCGTCTCGCCTTGCAAAATCTGCACGCCGTAGCGCTTGCGCAAAAATTCGTTTTTGCTTCTGGCATAAGCTAGGACCTGAAGCTTCGTATCGGAGCTGGACTGCGCGCAGGCGGAATCACGTTCGCGGCTCGCAAAATTCTGCTCTAAATTTGCGGAATTCTGCCCGCAAGCCGCAAAGCTTTGAGTATCTGGCATAAAATTTTGCCCGTCGTGCGCGCAATTTTCTCCGCCCGCCGTGCAATTTTCTTTATCCTCTGTAAAATTTTCTCCGCTCGCTGCGCAATCTAGCTCACCCGCTGCGCAAAGTGCGGCGATCATCGCCTCGCCCATATTTCCGCCGCCGATAAATCCCACTTTCATTTTCGCTCCTTTTAAAGCTAAATTATGCCTCAATGATAGCTCAAAATTTCTTTATCCGCCCTTGCGGCGCGCGGTTTATCTACGTAAAAGCAAATTTTAGCTACAATCTCGCCTAAATTTTTAAAAAAGGATGCGTTATGGCAATAAACGTTTTTTACGACAAAGATTGCGATTTGGGCTTGATTAAGGCTAAAAAGGTCGCTATGATCGGCTTTGGCTCTCAGGGGCACGCTCACGCCGAAAATTTGCGAGATAGCGGCGTAGAGGTCATCGTGGGCCTGAAAAAGGGCGGCGCGAGCTGGAGCAAGGCCGAGGCAAAGGGCTTTAAAGTAATGAGCGTCGGCGAAGCTACGAAAGCCGCGGACGTCGTAATGATCCTAACGCCTGATGAGTTTCAAGGCGATATTTTCAAAGCGGAGATCGAGCCGAGCTTAAGCGAGGGTAACGCGATCGCGTTCGCGCACGGTTTTAATATCCACTTCGGACAGATCGTCCCTCCAAAGGGCATCGATTGCATTATGATCGCTCCGAAAGCCCCGGGCCACACCGTCCGCAACGAGTTTGTAAGCGGCGGCGGCGTGCCGATGCTGATCGCCGTTTCGCAAAACGAAAGCGGCAGAGCCAAAGAGCTCGCTCTAAGCTACGCAAGCGCGATCGGCGGCGGCCGCACCGGCATCATCGAAACGACTTTTAAAGCAGAGACCGAGACCGATCTTTTCGGCGAGCAAGCTGTGCTTTGCGGCGGACTTTGCGCGCTCATTAACGCAGGCTTTGAGACCCTCGTCGAGGCGGGATATGAGCCCGAGATGGCGTATTTTGAGTGCCAGCACGAGATGAAGCTGATCGTGGATCTCATCTATCAAGGCGGTATGGCAGATATGCGCTACTCGATCTCAAACACCGCAGAATACGGCGATTACGTAAGCGGCAACCGCGTTGTAAACGAAAGCAGCAAAGCGGCGATGAAAGAGGTGCTAAAGGAGATTCAAAACGGCAAATTTGCAAAAGACTTCATCCTTGAGCGCAAGGCGGGCTATGTACGGATGAACGCCGAGCGCAATATCACGGCAAACAGTTTGCTTAGCAAAACCGGCGAGAAGCTTCGCGCGATGATGCCGTGGATCGCCAAAGGCAAGCTCGTAAATAAAGATAAAAACTGATTTCGGCTGAGCTTTGGCTAATACAAATCCACGAGGGCGCCGCAAAAAGCGCCCGATCAATTACGCAACGATCGCCTTTGTCGTAATCTTATGCTTTTTAAGCGGTGCGGTTACCTACGCGGTTTTGGATCTCGTATTTTCGGGCAATAAAGCTGCGTTGCAGCAAAGCTCGCGCAAACAAACTCCCGAAAGCCCTTCCGATCCTCGCGGTAAAAAGCCGCGTTTAAGCGCTGCACAGAAGGAAGCTCTGATTCAAAAGGAGCTCGATAAGATTGCCGAGCAAAACGTAACTACGCCGAAGCTTCCCGTAGAGCCCGCATCGCAAAATTCCGCAAAACAAAATTCCGCAAATTCTATGGCTTCCGCAAATTCCGCCGCCGCAAATTCGGCGAGCGGCGGACCTGACGTAAATTTTACCGCTGCAAATTCCGCGCCCGAAAATTCCATAAATTCTACCTCGCAAAGCTATTCTTCCGGCAGCGCAGACGATCTTTCTAAATCGCCGCGCAAGGCTTTGCCCGCAGGCTCTCGCGCAAAGCTAGCGATCATCATCGACGACGTAGGCACCAGCGAGCAGGCGCAAAAGATCGCCGCTCTGCCCGTGCGAGTGACGCCGTCCATTTTCCCGCCCGAGTATCAGCGCAAGGACACGCGCTCGCTCGCTCGCGACTTTGAGCATTACGCGATCCACCTGCCGATGGAGGCGAGCTCTGCTAAAAATAATTCCGCGACGCTGCGAGCTTCGGATAATTACGAGAAGCTGCGAGGCGTCATAGCGAAGCTACGCGTGGACTTTCCGAACGCTAAATTTATAAACAACCACACCGGTTCTAAATTTACCGCCGACGAGCGCGCAATGCAAAATCTGCTGCGCGCGATGAACGAACATGGATTTTTATTTGTCGACTCGCGCACTAGCCCCGCTACCAAGGCTAAAGCGGCGATGAATGGGCTCGGCATGCGATATGTGCATCGCGATGTGTTT
>NZ_CALLWC010000015.1 GCF_938015785.1 uncultured Campylobacter sp.
CAACCTTGCCATGGTTGATGTCGCGAGTTCGACTCTCGTTTCCCGCTCCATTTTACATTCTGTTTTTGTATTAAACGTGCCCGGATGGCGGAATCGGTAGACGCAAGGGACTTAAAATCCCTCGGAATTTTTTCCGTGCCGGTTCAAGTCCGGCTCCGGGCACCACCTAATAAGCCGGCGTGGCGACATAGCCAAGTGGTAAGGCATGAGCCTGCAAAGCTTTGATCCCCGGTTCGAATCCGGGTGTCGCCTCCAAATCTTAAAAAGGAGTTATTATGAGATACATACTGGCGTCTCTTTTGGCATTGATGGTTTTTAGCGGGTGCTCTAATACTTGGCACGGCGCAAAAGAGGATTCGCACAACGCGGCTCAATGGACCAAAGAAAAGGTTCACAACGGCGCCGAGTGGGTCGAAGAAAAAACCGAATAAATTCCACGTGTAGACCTTGATCTGCGCGAACTTTCGGCGGGGTCTACCCGCCCTTAATCGGGAGATGGCTGAGCGGTCGAAAGCGGCGGTCTTGAAAACCGTTGAGGTGAAAGCCTCCTGGGGTTCGAATCCCTATCTCCCGGCCATTTTAATCTAATCCGAAATTCCATTTAAACTTCAAAAATTTCACATTTTATTTATGCTAATTTTCATTTAATGCTCTTTAGGCTAAAATTTTATCTCGCAGTAAACGGCAGTTTGCGGCGGCGCTTTTATAGGCGGAGCGCTAAAACGTCATATGGCGAAGATGCCAAGATCGTGCGTCAGCAGTTTGTTTGATCGATACGTGCTAAAACAGCGCGTAGCGAGAGTAGGGCGATGTAAAATTAAATGTTCGTCCGTCTTGCTATGAAAGCGTGTGGGCTCTGTTGCGAAATTTAGCCATGAAATTTCAAAGCCTAGTAGTCCGCCACGCTCGGCACAAAATTTTAAAATTTACCGATTCGCGCTTTTTAAATTTAGCCTGGGCTCAAGTAAATTTTAAAATTTATCTTGTGCGAGCGCGCCGCCGTACTACCGTGCCGCCGCGCAGATAAAGATCAAATGCGCCTGCGTACCTCTGAGCGATAAAATGAACGAGGGAAGCCGCGTAGTGCAAGCCTAGAACCGATGCGCTCGCGAAACAGAGCAGAACTACGCAGCGAGCAGGCGGGTTAAAAGTGGGTGTACCTAAGAGATATCGCGAGCTAACGGGTCTAAGCGAGCAAACCCAAAAAAATGGCGCAGGCGGGCAGCTTGATAAGGCGAAAGAGGAAAGTCTGCAAAAATATCTGCGAGCGAATTTTACTAGAAAATAAAGGGCTTAAATGCGAAAAATTTTACTATTTTTACTGCTTTGTGCGGGAGCTTTTGCGCTTGAGTGGGACGGAGCCGTCCTGCGGGGGGCGCTGCCAAACGGGTTTAAATACTATATTTTAGAAAATTCCGTGCCCAAAAATTCCGCCGTTTTCTATCTGGTCGTGGATGCGGGCTCGATCGATGAGAGCCCTAATGAGCGCGGGCTTGTGCACTTCATCGAGCATATGTCCTTTAACGGAAGTCGCGATTTTAGCAAAAACGAGCTCATCAAAAAATTGCAGAGTCTGGGCGTGAAATTCGGCGCCGACGTAAATGCGCAGACGGGCTATGACAGCACGATTTACACGCTTAACATCGCGGTTAGCGAAGAAAATTTAAAGGACGTTTTTAAAATTTTTGCTTCGATTGCGGACGGAGTGGAGTTCAATCCGCTCGAGCTCGTAAAAGAAAGAGGCGTCATAATCGAGGAGGCGCGCAGCCGCGATACGCCGATCGCAAGGCTTTACGAGCGGATGGATGAGGAGCTTTACGGCGGCAGCGCGTATTTTAATCATGCGCCGATAGGCGATATGGCGGTCGTAAAATCCGTAAGCGCGCAGCGAATCAAGGAGCTTTATCAAAGAATTTACCAGCCCAGGTCTATGAAATTTATAGCCGTGGGCGATTTTAAAAGGGATAAAATTTTAAAACTGCTAGAGCAAAATTTTTCGCCTCTTAAAAATACAAACTCCTACACCCGCCAGGATATGGGCATTCCGCCTAGGCAGGGTTTGAAAATTTACAATTACGATACGAACGAAACGTCGCTAAATTCCGTCAAAATTTCGTTTTGGGAGGAATTTGCGCCGCCAAATAGCGAGGCGAATGCGAGAAAAATTTTAAAAAGCGAGCTTATTTCAAGCCTTATTTCTACGATTTATGAGCGAGCGAAGGCTAGCGAAGGCGCGCTGCTGCGAGTTAATTTTTCCAGATCGAATTTGCAGTTTCAAAAAACGATCTATAACTTCGACGTCGCCGTTTTGGGCGGAGATTTTGACGGCGCGATCTCGCAGGCGCTCGGGCTAATCAAAGGCTTGCGAGATAACGGCTTTGATGAGCGCGATTTCGCCCTTGCGAAGGATGCTTTGATTAGCTCGCGGCACAGCGCCTTTGAGCGCAAAAAAAGCGCAAATTCCGCGTTTTTTGCAAGAGAGATTCTTCATGCCGTAAAATCAGGAGCCGTTCTGCCTAGCGCCGCAAAACAGCGTGATTTGGAAATAAAGCTGCTCCGCGAGATCAGCCTGGAGGAGATAAATTTAGAATTTAGGCGCCTTACGGATCTGGGCGAGGTGCATGCAAGCGTCTTTAGCGGCTCCGGATATAATCTTAATGAGGCTAAATTTAAAAAGCTGCAAAGCGGCGCTAAGGCGATAAATACGCATGCCGCGTATAAAAAGCTACCGGGTAGCTTGGTTTCTAAAAACCTACCTGAGGGCAAAATTTTAAGCAAAAGCTTTGAGCTGCGATTTAAATTTTATACCTACCTGCTTGAAAATAACGCGACCGTGATCTTAAAGCCGCTTAAGACGCGCAAGGATTTCATCTCGTTTGCCGCGGTAAGCAGAGGCGGAATGTCCAATCTGGCGCATCCGGGGCTTGGCAGTTTTGCCGCGATGCTTGCAAACGAAAGTGGCGCGGGCGAGTTTAACAATTATGAAATTTCGCAAATTTTAAGCGGGCGGCAGGTGAATTACCGCAAAAACATCTCCGCATTTTCGCACGGATTTTACGGAAGCTGCGGTTCGCGGGATCTAAAATGGCTGCTGGAAGCGATAAGCTTAGAGCTTAGCTCTCCGCGCACGGACGAGAAGGCGCTGCAAAATTTAAAGATAAAATCGCTCGACGAGCTTGCGCGAAACGAAAAGCTGCCCGGGTATAAATTTAGCAGGGAATTTAGCGAGTTTTTCTACGGCGGCAATGCGCGAATGCGCCCTCTAAGCGCCGCGCAGATCAAAGCGCTTAGCGCGGATGAGCTAAAAAAGATCATCCATGATAAATTTAGCAACGCCGCATCCTACACTTTCGTGCTTAGCGGCGATTTTGAGTTGAAAGACGCTGAAGCCCTCATAAAAAAGTATCTGGCGAGCTTGCCTGCTCGCGGCGAACGCGAGGATTTTAAAGACGATGGAATTCGCAGCTTAAGCGGACGGCACGTTTTTATGCGCAACTATCAAAACTCCCCTAGAAGCGACGTCGCGCTTACCGCGATAAACAGATCCGCTCCATACTCGCTTGAAAATGCAATAAAAATTTCAGCTCTAGCTTCGGTGCTCCAGGAAGCACTTAGGGAGCGCATCAGAGAGGATGAGGGGCGTACCTACGGCTTTTCGGTCGCTTCGAGCCTAAGCCGCATCCCTTACGAGCACTCTAGCCTTCATATTTCGTTTTCCTGCGCGCCGCAAAATACGGATCAAATTTTATCCGCAATTAGAGAAATTTTTGCAGAAATCGCAGGCGGCGGATCGGACGTAGCGCGACATCTTGAAAATTTTAAAAAATCTCAGATCATCACGTCTCGCATCGCTCGCGAAAGCCCCGAGTTTTGGAACGACGCGCTCGTAAAATACGCGCTTTGGAATGAGGAGATCGCCGATTTTAAGACCTTTGAAAAGATCATAAATTCCATCTCGCCAAAGGATATCGCAGAGGCGGCGCAGACATATATTTTTGACACCGATGAGACGGTGAGGATAAATGCGCCGAAATTTTAGCAGGCTAGGCGCATCTAAATTTTGCTCGTTAAATTTACTAGCCGCGTTTAAATTTAGCGGCGCTTGCACGGCAAATTTTATCTCCGTAAATTTAGCAGTTTAAAAACGAACTCAAGAATAAAGCTCAATTAAATCTATCTGTGCCGCACATAGATTTTAGATAAATTTTATTTTGAAATAGATTTATCTCGCCGATATATCGCTATTTTGTTACATTTTTTCTATTGTTTGCATAAGTCGTATAATTGTTATCACTTTTATTGAAATTTAAAATATTATTGGCTAAATTTCCTCAGTCTTAATTTTTATTTTCAAAAAAGGAGAAAAAATGATTGTCGGTTTTTGGGCCTGTAAGCCATGTAAAAGCGGCGCAGGCCGCAATTATTCCGCTTCCGTAAAAGGCGAGAAATCCACTCAAAATCGCTGCGGGGGGGGGGCTTGCACGCTCCTTAATAGTCGCGGCGTGTCTTTGCGGCCTAAGCGTCGCGCAGGATTCGTCTGAAAATAACGCAACCAGAAGCGTTGTTACCAAAGAAGGCTCGGAGGCACGAAGCTCGGCTGCTACGACAAATAGTTATAAATTTCCCGAAATAGTAGTTGTCGGCAACATTGACTCTAGCCTGACGAGCGTCGGCGATAGCTATGGCGGTACGCAAAAAATAAGCAGGACGATGATCGAGTCGATGCCTAGCGGCAACGGCGACTTCGTGCAGCTTTTGCGTACCAATCCAAATGTGCAATTCAGCTCCACAAACCGCCAGAGCACGACGCTAGGCGAGATCAGCCCCGCAAATATCAGTATCAACGGCGCGAAGTATTGGCAAAATAACTTTATGCTTGACGGCGTGAATATGAATAACGATCTCGATCCCGCTAGAAACCCCGGCGGCAATCCTACGCGCTTCTCGGCGTTTGATACGATGAATTCCGTCTCGCAAGGCATGGCGATCGATAGCGACTTTTTACGAAGCGTCGAGGTGCACGATAGCGGCGTCTCGGCAAAATACGGCGGATTTACCGGCGGCGTGGTAGAGGCTAAGACGCGAGATCCGCGCGCGGGCTTTCACGGTAAATTTTCGATGCAGCACACCGAGGATAGCTGGACTAGATACCATATCTACGGCGATGAACAGAGCTTTGAAAACTCTGCTACGCCACTAAATCAGCCGAGATTTGATAAGTGGATCACGAGATTAAATTTGGAGGGCACCGTTACCGAGGATCTAGGCTTGATGTTCGGCTACACCAACACTAGAAGTAAAATTCCGCTCAAGGCCTACGATAGAAGATACAACGCTGATACGACCATCACCGAGCGAGTTCAGAGGCGAAATATAGACAACTACTTCCTAAAGGCGCTTTGGTATGCAAACGACCGCCTAACTATCACGCCTAGCGTAACTTACGCGCCCGAGCGAAACAAGATGTTTAACGATCACGTCAAAGACTCCTACGCCGATATGAAATCGGGCGGTTTAAATTTAGCGCTTAAAACCGACTACGATGGCGATTTTGCTAGATTTAATCAAATTTTATCCTACAGCAAGCTGGAGAGTTCGCGTGATGCCGAGAATGAATATTACAGGGCTTGGCAATACTCAAACGTAAAGAATTGGGGCAGTAAAATTTTATCTGCCGCAGCGATAGAGGGTGGCTTTGGGGATCTCGATCAGACTCAAAAGAGCTTTTCGTACAACGCGGATCTGGAGTTTAACGAATTTGATCTAGGCGGCAGTAAGCATAGATTTATCACAGGCTTTGAGTTTAAAAAGCAAGAGGCTAAATTTAATGTAAGAAAAGAGTTTATGACCGCCAGCGGAATAGCACCGCTACCTGCGGGCGTAAATGCTTGTGATCCGAATGACGAGCTCTGCTCGATAGACGATTCTTTTGCGAGACTCGGCAGAAGCGGCCAGTTTTTTACGCGAAAAAGCTATTACAAGGGCAATACCAAGGTGGATATGAAGAGCTTGGCGGTTTATCTGGAGGATGAGATAAAAATCGGTGATCTTACCTTGCGACCGGGCGTAAGATTAAATAGGGACGATTATATGAAGCAAACGACTGCGGCGCCGAGATTTAACAGCTACTACGATATTCTTAGCGACGGCGATTCGATTCTTAGCTTCGGTGCAAACCGCTACTACGGACGCAATCTCTTTACCTACAAATTAAGAGAGGGGCGAGAGGGGCTCGCCACTACCTACACGCGCCCGCGCAATGCCTATACGCAAAACTGGACGCAACTGCCAAAAGACCCGTCTCTAACTAAATTTAACGAGCTAAAGGTACCTTATGAGGATGAGCTGGTATTTGGGGCAAAGCAAAAGCTTGGGAATTTTGAGTTTTTCGGCAAATATGTAAGCCGCAAGGGCAGGGATCAGATCATCAAATCTACGCGAAGAGATCTAGGTCTAGCGCCGAATCCGAACTACCAAAACAACTATCAAACCTTTACTAATGACGGCAGAAGCGAAAATAAAATTTTAACCTTCGGCGTTAAAACGATCGATGATTATGAGGCCTTCGGTACGCTAAATGGCTTTGAGCTAGGCTTTGAACACATCAAGATGAAAACGAACAACACCCTTTACGACATATCGCTTGATAGAGAAACGCTTGAAGATGAAAAGATCGTCGAATATGACGGCAGGCTGATGAGGCTATCGGAGCTTCCGGCGCAGGACTACGCTAGGCCTTGGACGGCGAGCCTAAACATCATCACGAAAATTCCAAGCTACGGCATCAGCGTGAATAACTTCCTCTCGTTTAAAGGCTCGCAAGAAGCGATCGCCCGCACGGGCAGGACGCCTGCGGGCAAGTATCCTGCCAGATACGACAAATACGAAAAGGTAAATCTCGGCAAAAGCTACAGCTGGGATGCGCGCATCGGATACGCTAAAAAGATGGCGGGCGAGGTGGAATTTTTTACGAATTTAGACATCTACAACGTCCTAAATAAGCGCAACAAAGCAAGACTTAGCAGCGACACCTCGCTCGATCTGGTCTATGAGGCGGGCAGGCAGTTTTGGCTGGAGGCGGGCATTCGGTGGTAGCGTGAGCTAAATTTGCGGAGCTTTTAAAATTTCACGGCTCCGCAAAATTTCGTGAAATTTTTTAAATTTAGGGCATTTTGCGAAATTTCAAATTTCACGCCGCGCTCCTTAAAATTCCGCATCGCGCGCTGTAAAATTTTAATGCACGCGAAATTATTAAATTTGCGTCCAAATTTAAGTTGCAACCAATTTAAGGAGCCGAAACGGCTTTTTAAATTTTAACGCTGATATCGCCTAATAAGCCCTTTCATTGAAATATCACAAACTGCTTTTGAAATTTTGACGGGCTGATCTGCCGCTCTTTCAGCATGTAGCGGCAAACTCTTTCAAAGTCCTCTCCGCTCATCATAAAACTGATAAATTCGCCCTTACCGTCATATATGATCAAAGTATCGATCGCACGGAAGCTAAATTTCCCCTCCGTGATCTTTGAAAAAATCAGTTTAGAGATGAAAAACGGCAAAACCAATGCCGTCAGGCTCATAATAAAAATTATAAATCCTCTAAGGCTCTGTAAAAATCCGGCGAATGCGACGGCTATCACGATGAACGAAAGCACAATGCCTGCGGAATTTCTAGCGGGGACGATATGCCCGAATAGCAGCGTGGCGGTGAGCTTTATGAGCGATATCTCATCGAATTTTATAGATTTCGTGATTTTGCCTTTATTGACGTAGTTGATGCTCCTGTTCGTCAAATGAACAAAGCGCGTGTGGGCGCTGTTGAGATAAGACACGACGGCGAATACTACGAAAAAGTCGTTTACGATCTGCATTTTATCTGCTTCGTGTTGAGATAAGACACGACGGCGAATACTACAGGAACAAACGGCGTATAGTATGGGAAAATATCCCCTATATATAGAAACACCGGTACCGCCAAGGGGGCGAAGAATAAGTTATAAATAAAGAATACTATTATGTTGTAGTCTTTTACGACGAGGGGTTTATTGTCAAATTTCGGCGGATTTCGGTGCTCGGCGTTATTTTGTTCGGATTGCGATTCTTGCGGCTCATCGTTAAAATTTTTCATTAAATTTTTGCTCCCGTTTTAAATTTTACCGCTAGCAGCTCGGACGTTTTGCGGCGCTAAATTTGCCGTCCTCGCCGTACGCCTTAGCGGCACAATCCTAAGCAGAGCCCGTCTGCGTCCTTTCAAAATTTATCAGCGCCACGTATCGGTACCGCGTGCGCTTACCGCACCGCCGCATAAAATTTCGAGGTCTTATAGTTCAAAATCAAAGCAGTAAAACTCATCCGCCTCGCTCCAAAGCTCCTCTAGCGAGAGCCCGTCTATCTGCGGCGCGCCGTAGAGTTCCTGCAGCGTGGCGAAATACCGCTCGCCGCTTGCGTTTGCGCCCGCCTCGTCCGCGCATCTTTGAAACGAGCAGCGATCCGCATAGGCGATGATCAAGTATTGCGCACCGCGCAGGCGAAAGCCAAGCTCCGGCTCGCCGCTCTCAGCTACGCATTTTAGCAGCATTTGCTCTATGGTTTCAAATGAGTATTTTGGCATCGCTCCGATCTTAAAATTTTATCGCCGCCGCGACGCTTATTGTGCCGCCGCATATCGCGAGCTGTTTTATTCCGCCAAAAACCCGAAGCGCTCGATCATATCCAAAAGCATATCGGCTCTGCAAATTTCATCGTCCAGCAGATCGTCGTATTGATCCCGCAGTCGCTCGGCGTCTTGCGCCACGGGCCCTAGATACTCCCTGGCCTGCGCGGGTTCGCCCTTCATCACGTAGTATTCGCCCAAGATCACGCGAACTTGCGTCTTGCTAACCTCGTCGCCTTCGCCCTCAAGTGCTGCTTTTAGGCTCTGCACGCCGCCCTCCTCAAGCCCTCGCGAGAGTTGCATTATTGCCTTGTTTAGATAAAGCTTCGCATCCATTTTCACTCCTTGGCTAAATTTCATTTGAAATAATAGAACAAATTTCCGCCGTACTCAAGATCCACGAACTCCTTGCTGTCAAAATAGAGCTTAAATTTCATGTGGCTCAGGTATTTGGCGTCCTGCGCTTTCTCTATAAAATTTCTTATCAGCCGCTCTATTTTTTCGTTACTTTCGCCGCGCGCCGCGTCCTGCTTCGTGAAATAAAAAACTACGGGCATGTCGGACGCCGCCGCGATATACTAAATTTTAAGCGGCGCTAAAAGCTTGCTTCGGTTTCGCAGCAGCTCCTCTACCGCGCCTTGGATCAGATCGGTGCGGATCTGCGACTCGAAGGACTCGACCGAGATATAAAAATTCTTAAGTCCGTTTAGTTTCTCGAAAAGCGGCGTGCGGGCAAGGTAGCGCTTGATGCACTTTTTATCGGTGATTTTTGCGGCATCTTTATCGAAGCGAAGCACGATCTTAAGCCACGCCGAGTCCCTGCCCGCGCCGTAAAACGCGCTGATCGCTCGAGTTTTAAATTTAGCGTCTATGAACTCTATCAGACCCCTGACGTTTTCACTATTTTTGACTTTGCCCTCTATGATCTCTTTGCAGCGCCTGCTCTGATACGGGCTTAGATCGCAAAACATCGCGCGCCTTTAAATTTAAGCTAAATTTACTCTGCACTATAAGCCTGCAGCATATCGAAGGTCGGAGCGAAAAAGAGCGCGCCCGTCTTTGCCGTGCTAAAATCTAGCAGCCGGTCGTAGTTGCCTCGCGGACGGCCGATAAACATGCTCTCAAGCATTAACTCCAGCGTGCTAAAGGTGCTTGCGTAGGCGATGAAGTAGGTTCCCGTCTCGCCGCCTTGCATAAACGGCATATTGTCGCGCACGACCTTTTTATCGTCGCCGACGTTGGCTGCGGCGGAGTGCGAGTTGTTAGGCTTTAGCTCCTCGCTCATTTCGATATCGTTTTGTTTGCTACGCCCGATGACGCGCTCCTGCTCGGCGACGCCCGCGGCGTTCCACGCGCTCATATCGTGGATATATTTTTGCACGAAAAGGTAGCTGCCGCCCTTGTACGCCGCATCCTCGTCGCCTACCTTAGCAAAAAAGTCGCGATCTGCGCCCTGGGGGTTTTCGGTGCCGTCCACAAAGCCGATGATAGCGCGCCCGTCGTAGTATTTAAAGCCGCAGATCTCCTCCTCGCACGTCGCGACATCCTTTAGCGCGGCTCTGATCTCGCTTGCCATATCGTAGCAAACGGCCTGATTTGCGGCTCTAATGTGGATATGAATATCGCCGCCGGTGGCGGGCGAGATGTGTTTGTCGCCTCTAATCTCTTCAAAATTTTTTAGCTCCTTCGGCAAAGGCTTCGGCAGGTCTAGCATTTTCCAAGCCTCAAAGCCCACGCCCAGCACGCAGCTTGTTTCGCTAGCCGCGCCGAATCTCGTAACGGCGGTTTTGTTTAAATTTATCACCAAAGCGCAAAGCCTCTCAAAAGCCTTTTTGCAGGCGGTCTTGTCCGCGTTAAAGCGCCAGGTCATAAACACGGTGTTATTGCCGGGCGCGTCGGTTACGTTTTGGGATTTGACATGCGCACAGGCGCAACTTTTTTCTTCACTCATTTTTTCTCCTTCAAAGTAAAATTTAAAAGGAATTTTAGCGCAATATCGGTAAACGGCGGGCGCAGAGATAGAATTTAGACGTCCTTTCGGGTTTGATTTTCGGCGGAGGAAATTTTGTCTTTGATCGTTAAATTTACGGCGCGATGGAATTTTGGCTTTAAATTTATAAAATTTACGCCGAGTTGAAAAGCGAAATTTCAGAGCTTTGCGGGGATGAAATTTTAAAGTAGTGGCAGATGGGAAGGGATTCGAACCCTCGAAAGCTTGCACTTTACACGCGTTCCAGGCGTGCTCCTTCAACCGCTCGGACACCCATCTAAATTAAAAGTCGCGATTATAGCGAAAATCTAAAATTTTGCCAAATTCCGTTTTGGCGCGCAATCCGTTTTGCCTTTAAATTTAAAACGCAGCGCTTAGAATTTTACCGCAGCGTTTGGAATTCTATCGCAATGCTTGGAATTTTGATGCGGCGCTTAGAATTCCGCCGTACCGCTTGAAATTCTACCGCGCCACGAAGCAGGCCGCTTTGCGCTTCCTAGCCGAGCGGAGATTTTATCGGCTCGCAGATCTCTAAAATTTCGACTATTTTAAAATTTAGACTTCCCACTCGCCGCGAGGCTAAATTTAAAAAAGTGCAAGCAGACTCCTCACAAAATCCGCTTGCGTCGTAAAATTTCGGCGGCGCTTTAAATTTAGAGATATTCTGAAATTTCGCGCTGCCGATAAATTTAAAAACCTAATTAAAAATTCTATCCTTCGGGAAGGCAGACATATCGGGCTGTACGTCCTGCTCCGCGCCGATAAGCGCCTTGATTTCGCTATCCTCGATGCTAAAGCCGCCGCCGAGCGCCTTGTATGCATTCACCGTCGCGTTTAGCACGTCAAGATCGGCCTGCGTCTTATTCAGCTGCGCGCTAAGCAGGTTTCGCTGCGAATCCAAAAACTCCAGATGATCGCTGTAGCCCGCCTGATACCTGCTTGAGGCGTTTGAATAAATTTTGCTCTGCGAAGCGACGAGATCGGCGAGGCTTGCCTGTCTTAGTTTGGCGTTTTGCACGCCTACAAGCGCGTCGCGAACGTCGCCGAAAGCGGTTTTAAGCGCCTTATCGTATGCGATGAAGCTCGCGTTTTGCTCTAAATTTGCAAGCTCTACACGCCTTTTTTGGCGGCCGAAGTCAAGCAGCGGCCCTACGAGCGAGCCGCCGATGCTCCACGTGCTCGCGCTTGCGGTAAACAGCCTGTCGAACTCGCCGCTTGCGTATCCCGCCGAGCCGGTAAGCGAGAAGGTAGGGAAGTAGCCTGCCTTGGCGACGCCTACTAAGAAGTTGCTCGAGCGCAGATTTTCGAGCGAGCTTGCGACGTCGGGGCGGTGCAAGATCACGTCGCTTGGGATTCCGCTTGGGATCTGCGGTGCGCTAGGCATTTTCGCGGCGATCTGCGCCGTGCCGCGTAAAATTTCATCATAACTCTTGCCCGTTAGGATATTTAGCGAGGTCTGCGCCGCGGAGAGCTGATTTTGCACGCTTATGAGGCTTGCCTCGGCGCTTTGCACCGCGGCTTTGGCTTGATAAAATACGATCTCGCTAACCGCGCCCGCATCGAGCTGCTTTTTGCGGTAGTTTTGCGTATCTTGATAGCTTTTTAGGCTGTCTTTTAAAATTTTCTCCTGCTGCTTTAATGCTAGTAGCGTAAAATAGGTCGTTGCAACCGTGCTTGTGATCGTGTTTTTGGCGGTTTCGTAGTCGTATTTCGTCGCATTAAATCGAGATCGCGCCGAATCCACGCTATTGCGCACGCGCCCCCAAAGATCGATCTCGTAGCTTAGCACGGCGCCGATCTGATACGCGCCGTGGGAGTTGCGATCGGGCCGGTTGCCGAAATTATTTTGGCGCACCGCGCTGCCGCTTAAATTTACATTCGGCAGGTACTCAAGCTTGTTTAGTCCCAAATTTACGCGCGCGTATTCGACGTTATTCAGCGCGGTTTGCAGGTCGGAATTTTGCTCCAGCGCGCTTTGGATCAGGGCGTTTAGCTGCGGATCGTTGAAACTTTTCCACCACTGCGTGCTAACGTTAGTGCTTGCGTAATCCGCCTTAAAGCCAGTCTGTTTCTGCGGCGTGACGGGCTTGAAATTGCAGCCGCAAAGTAAAATTCCAAGCGTCAAGGCGCTTAAAAGAGCGTTATTTATTTTCATCGTTCACCTCGTTAGTTTGGACTTTTTTGCCGCGTCTATCAAGCCAGGCGTTGAAGCTTTCGAGCAGGTAGAAAAACAGCGGCACGAAAAAGATCGCGATCGTAGATGCCGCGAGCATTCCGCCTACGACGCCGGTTCCTAGCGCATGGCGGCTAGCCGCGCCCGCACCTGTGGCGATAACCATCGGAAGCACGCCGAGGCCGAACGCAAGGCTCGTCATCACGATAGGGCGGAATCTCATCTTGGCGGCCTCTACGGCGGCTTCTGCGATCGAGCGGTGGTTGTTCAGGTGCTCGTTCATCGCAAATTCCACGATCAAAATCGCGTTTTTCGCCGCCAGACCGATTAGAAGCAGCAAACCGATCTGAAAATATATGTCGTTATTCAGCCCGCGGAAATATGTAAACACGAGCGCGCCGAATACCGAAAACGGCACGGCGGTAAGTACGGCAAGCGGCATGAGCCACCTTTCGTATTGAGCCGCCAGGATCAAAAACACGAAGATCATTCCGAATACGAATGCCTGCGCACCCTTGCCCGTCTCGCTAACCTCTTGATACGCAGAGCCCGACCAGCCGATCGAGTATCCGCTAGGAAGCTCCTCTTTTATAACCTCTTGGATCGCGGCGATCGCCTGACCTGAAGTGTAGCCGGTATTTGGCTCGCCCATAATTAGCGCGGCCGGGAAAGCGTTAAATCTATTAACGGAATCAGGACCCAGCGAGCGCTCAAGCCTTACTAAAGAATTTAGCGGGATCAGATCGCCGCTAGCGCTACGGACGTAGAGCGATTTTAGATCGTTAGGATCGTCTCTGTAGTTTTGCGTAGCGCGGATATAGACCTTAAACGTGCGGCCCATAAGGTTAAAGTCGTTGATGTAATACTGCCCGATGGTAGAATTTAGCACGGTGAAAATGTCGGCTATCTTAACGCCTAGCATCTTTATCTTCTCTTTATCGAGATAGAGCTTATACTGCGGGAAATCGGTATCCAGCGTCGTTCGCACGAGCTTTAAAGCGGGGTGCTGATTGGCTTTGGCGGTTATACGATCCATATCGGCGCGAATTTCATCGTAGCTTTTGCCCGTCGTGCTTTGCGCATAAAGCTCAAATCCGCCCGTAAGCGAAAGACCCATAATAGGCGGCGGCGTGACGACGTAGGTCATCGAGTTGCGATCTGCGCCGTAGAGCTGCCCGTTTAGCGCGGCAGCTATGGCGAAGTTGGAATTTTCATCGCCCGGGCGCTCTTTCCAGTCTTTTAGCTTTATAAAAAACGCTCCGCCGTTTTCTCTAAGCGCTCCGGCTAACATATCGTATCCCGCGATTTGGGTTATGTCCACGATATTGGGATGCTTTTTGACGATACTTGCGATGAAATTTTGATCGGCTTCCGTCCTAGGCAGAGTAGATGCCGACGGAAGCGTGGTCATCGCTAAGATAGAGCCCTTATCCTCGTTAGGCACCAAGCCGCTAGGGGTAAGCCTGAGAAGCTCTATCATCGCATAGATGATGATGCCCACAAAAACGAGGCTGATGAGTACGTGGCGCAGAACCATGCCGACGCCTGCGGCGTAAATTTTAGTCGAGACGCCGAAAAGATTATTAAACCATCTTACGAAGAAAAACGGCTCGGATTCCTTTTTTCGCAAGATCAGGGCACAAAGTGCGGGCGTCAGCGTAAGCGCTACGAAGCCCGAAAAACATACCGAAGATACGAGCGTTAAGGCAAATTGTCTCTGCATAACTCCCGTAAAGCCCTCCATAAACGCAACCGGCACGAAAACCGCCGAAAGCACGAGCACGATCGAGATGACGGGCGCTACGATCTCGCCCATCGCTTTCGTGGTGGCTTCTTTGACGCTTAACTGCGGCTCTTCGTGCAAAATTCTCTCTACGTTTTCGATTACTATGATCGCGTCGTCCACGACGATGCCGATAGCAAGGATGAGCGCAAAGAGAGTGATTAAATTTATAGAAAATCCAAAGGCGTAAATTCCGATAAACGCGCCGCAGATCGACACTGGAGCGGCAAGAGTCGGGATGATCGTAGAGCGGATATTGCCCAGAAACATATACATAACCAAAATAACCAAAATCAGCGCTTCAATGAAGGTATGTATAACCTCCTCGATAGAGACCTTTACGAAGCTCGTCGTATCGTAGGCGACGCCGTAGGTCAGCTCGCCCGGGAAATTCGGCTTAAGCTCGTCTATGCGCTTATTTACCGCTTCAACTACGGCTAGAGCGTTGGCACCGCTTTGCATAAAGATAAGCACAGGCACCATCTCTTTACCGTTAAATTTCGCCGAGATATTGTAGCTTGCGCCGCCAAGTTTGACATCGGCGACATCTTTTACGCGCAAGAAATTCCCATCTTTTTGCGCGCGTATGATGATATTTTCAAATTCTTCGACGGTTTTTAAACGACCCTCGGGCTTGATCGCATATACGTAGGGATTGCCTAAGTTCATCGGCTGCTCGCCCATCTTGCCCGCGGCGTATTGGCTGTTTTGCTCGCTTATTGCGGCGATTATCTCGGCGGTCGTAACGTTAAATTTCTTAAGTAGCTCGGGCTTTACCCAGATCCTCATAGCATAATCTTTTGTGCCCAGCGCTTGAGCTTCGCCGACGCCAGGCACGCGTTTTAGCTCATCTACGACGTTGATAGCTACGTAGTTTTGCATCTCTACGACATCCATCTGCTCGCTAGGATCGTAAAACGCAAGCACCTCCAGCATCGTGCTGCTGCGCTCGGTGACGGTTACGCCATAGCGGCGCACTTCGTCGGGAAGTAGCGTAAGAGCTGGCGTGACGCGGTTATTTACATTGACTTTTGCATCTGCTGGATTTGTGCCGATTTGAAAGTATACGTTGATGCTAACAGAGCCCGAGGAGCTTGCTGAGCTTTCCATATAGATCATATTTTCAACGCCGTTAATTGCGTTTTCAAGAGGGGCTGCGACGACGTCGGCGATCGTCTGCGCATCCGCGCCGCTATACGTAGCGCTTACGACGATTTGCGGCGGTGTGAGTTGCGGATACTCCTCGACGGAGGAATTTTTAAGAGCCAAAACGCCCGCGATTACGATGATGATCGAAACGACGCAGGCAAAGACGGGGCGGTTGATGAAAAATTTAGAAAACATTATTTCCCGCTTTCCGCATTGCTCTGAGATAGTTGTTCGTTAGGCTGTCCCGCTACGTAAGGATCAGTGCTCGCGGGTACGGGAGTTACCTTGGAACCCACATTGATCTTTTTAAAATTATCCAAAATGATCTGATCGCCGTCTTGCAATCCGCTTGAAATCGTCGCCGTGCGGGTATCTTGCGCTGCGATTTTGACCACCTTTTTAGCGACCTTGCCGTCTTGCACGACGTAGACTATGGTGTTGCTAAGATCTTGCTTGAGCGCAACTTGCGGAATTTTAAAGCCGTTTTTCTGATAAAAGCCATCGACGCTTATTTTGGTAAAAACGCCCGGGCGAATTTCCAAGCTTGGATTTGGAATTTGAGCTTTAGCGCTGACTGACGCTGTGTTTGTATTGATGACGCTATCGATGAAGCTTAGCGTGCCGTTGTAGTCCTTGCCGCCGAGATTTATGCTTACCTGACGGCCCAGCTGCTCCCACTGCCCGTTTCTTAAATTTGCATCAAGCTCTAGTCTATCGACATCTGCGATGCCGAATTCCACGTCGATCGGATCAAATTTAGAAAGCCTAACCAGATCCTCGCCCACGTTTACGTATGCGCCCACGTCCTTTTGCGTATCGCCCGCCATGCCGTCAAAAGGCGCGGTCACGAGCGAGTGGTCAAAATCGATCTTGGCGCTTTTAAAATTTGCTTCGGCTACCATAAATGCGGCTTTTGCGGTGTCAAAGTCCTTTTGAGAGATCGTGTTGCTAGCTTTTAGCGCTTTAGCTCTTTTGTAGTCCGCCGAGGCGTTTTGCAGATTAGCGTTTGCGCTGTCAAACGCCGCTTGATAGCGCGAGCGGTCGATCTCGTAGAGCACGTCGCCCTTTTTGACGCTGTGCCCCGGCTCGAAAAGCTGCTTTTCGATAGTGCCCGAAACCTGCGGCTTTAGCATTATCTCAAGCTCGCTTACGGTCTGTCCGTTAAATTTTAAAATTATCGGCACATCGGCGGATTTGGCGATAAATACTCCTACCGGCAGCGCGGGAGCCCCACCGCCTTGCTTCGCGCCTTTATCTTCCTTTTTTTCAAAATAGGAGCAGCCCGAAACCAAAAATGCTGCGAAAATCAAACTGGCGACTTTTTTCATGTAATTTCCTCTATTTGGGTTAAAATTTTGTATTTGTAATAGTTATTACGAAT
>NZ_CALLWC010000016.1 GCF_938015785.1 uncultured Campylobacter sp.
GGGCGTAGCCGTCCACGAGCCGCGCCACCTTGCTCAGCCCCGTCACCCTCCCCTCGGGCCCGGGGATGTAGGCCACGTGCGCCGTTCCGTGGAAGGGCAGCAGATGGTGCTCGCAGAGACTATAAAATTCTATATCTTTTATCAAAACCATCTCGTTGTTGCTACTCTCAAACAGCGCGTCGTTTAAAATTTCTTTTGGGTCCAGCTCGTAGCCGCTAGTTAGAAACTCATAGGCTTTAGCTACGCGCTCAGGCGTCTTTGCAAGCCCGTCGCGCTTCGGATCCTCGCCTAAAATTTCAAGCATCTGCGACACGCAGTTTTCAAATTTCGCTCGGCTTTTTTCGTCCATTTTTAGTAATTCCTTAAAGATCGATGCGCGATATTACTCAAAAACGCCTTTTATAACGCTGATAAATTTTAAAATTTCGCGCGAAATTTTATCAATCTCATTATGTTAATGATAATATATTTAAATTTAAGAAATTTTTGTTTAAAATCCGCCGTTTCGATAAGCTTTATCTAAAAGGAGTTCGGTAATGAAATTTAAGATGAGTTTTGGCGCGGCTTTGGCGCTTTTTTCTTTTGCTTGCGCCGAACAAAACACCGCAGCAAACTCCGCCTCGGGCGAAAACCTAGGCGATATCGAGGTCGTAGAATGGGCGAATAACGACGACGGCTACCGCGCCGTACGCAGCGAAATCGGCAAGACGACTAAGAGAATTTTAGAAATTCCGCAAACCGTAAATGTCGTAACGCAGCAGCATCTAAAGGACAAAAAGCCAGAGACCCTAGCCGAATCGTTACAAAACGTAAGCGGCATAAGCTACGCAAATACGACGGGAAATATTTTCGATGCGATCATCAAGCGCGGCTTCGGCGAGGGTCGCGACGGCTCGATTATGCGTAACGGCGTACCGGGCGCCGTGATGCACAACTACAATAAAACTATTCAATCCGTCGAGGTTCTAAAAGGGCCCGCGAGCATGCTCTACGGTGCGCAGCAACCGGGCGGCGTCATAAACATGGTAACTAAAAAGCCACAGTATGAGTTTATAAATGAGCTTTGGGGCGGGCTGGGCAACCGCAACTATTGGGACGCTGGATTTGATACTACAGGGCCGATCGCAGATAGCGGCTTTGCGTATAGATTGATATTCGATTACTACGCGAAGGATTATTGGCGAAGCTTCGGCGGTATAAAAAACACGCTCTTTGCGCCGTCGCTTGCGTATCAAGGAGATGATTATTCGATAAGCTTAGGCTACACCCATAGCCGCTCTACCGATCCGGTGGATCGCGGCGCGTTTTTGGTGCCGAGTACGGGTAAAATTTACGGCAGCGGCAAAGTCCGCTTCGACGAGCCGGTAAATAAACTACAAAGCAAGCTCGATACGGTTGATTTGGGCTTTGAGAAGGAATTTAACGAGGATTGGATATTAAAAGGTGCCTACGCTTTCTCGCGCAGCAAGCACGAATACGGCTACGTCCGTCCGAACAATCCATTCACGCCCCAAGGCCTTACCGGCACGACGCGATCGTATAACTACTACGATAATTTCATACACCGCACGCACGCAGCAAGCGTCACGCTAAACGGCAAATTTGAAACGGGCCCGCTTAAGCACGACGTTCTTTTCGGCACGGATTACAAAAACTACTACAGATACCGCCCGGGCGCGCTAAAAGGCACCGCTGGACGCATCAATATGCTTACCGGACAGACCGCTTCGGGCGCCGTCTTAACGAACGATAGAGAGCCAAAAATACAATATCAAAAGCTAAGAACGATCGGTCTTTACACCCAAGATAATATAAATTTAACCGACGAGTTAATACTTTCTTTGGGCGTGCGTAGGGAATTTTACGATCAAGTAGCCAAACAAAGCTGGCAAGGACCGAACAACACCGATCAGAAAAAGGCCGCTACGACCTATCAGGGCGGGCTTTTGTACCTGTTAAGCCCGCAGTGGTCAGTATATACTAACTACTCGCAAAGCTTCACACCGCAGATGTCCATAGGCGAGGCGATAGGCGGCGATCTAAAGCCGGAGGAAGGCAAATCCGTGGAGCTCGGCACTAAATTTCAAAACGATCGCGTCACTGCAGGCGCGGCGGTGTTTAATATCGATAAAAGAAACATCCTGCGAACGGTAAATAATATAAGCGAGACGATCGGCAAGGCTCGCTCGCGAGGATTTGAGCTCGATATAAACGGGCGCGTGACGCAGGGACTTAGCATGTCGGCAAGCTACGCATACACCAAAACGAGGGTGCGCGAGGACGACGGCGCTTTTGCGGTGCTAATCGGCAAACCGCTGGAAGCGACGCCGAAGCACCAAGCAAGCCTATTTGCCAACTACGATTTTGCGCATCTAGGCGCAAAGGGGCTTAGGCTTGGCGGCGGCGCGCGATACTTCGGCTCGTGGTACACCTACTATATGCGCACGAACCTACCGAGCGTGCCTGCAGGAACGGCGTTTAAGCTGCCTCATGCCGTAGTTTATGACGCCTTCGTGAGCTACGATACTAAAATTTTGGGCTATGATACGAATTTTTCGTTCAACGTCAAAAATTTGACCGACAAAAAATACTATACCTCATCCTCGACCGGCACGACTACGAGCGTGATACCTATTCAAATGGGCTACGCGCGGCAGTTTATGTTTAACGTATCGGTAAAATTTTAGCCTTAGTCCCGCTTTAAATTTCAAGGCGGGCTCTTAAAATTTTAAAATTTAAAAGCCGCGAGCCGCTTAGGCTCGGTAAATTTTAGGAATTTATACTTTAAATAAGAAATTTTTTGATATATTACGAGCTATTTTTAAATTTTTTAAAGGAATTTTATGGAAGTAAAAGCAAAAATGAAAGACGCCGCGAATGCGGTCGCTGCGAGCAAGATTGAAGCAAAGCAGATCGCAGCCAAAGTAGAAGAGCTAGCCAAAAAGGCCTCCAAGCAGCTAAGAATCGACGGATTTAGACAGGGCAAAGTGCCTACCGCGGTAGTTTTGAAGCGATACGGCAAGCAGCTTGAGGGCGACGCAAAGCAGGAGCTTCTTAAAAATATGATCGACGAGTCTCTTAAAATTTTAAAGAAAAAACAAGATGAAATTTTATCTGAGCCGGTCTTTTCTAAATTTGACGAAAAAGAAGGTGACATTGACGTCGAGATCGAAATTTCTTTCAGACCCGAGGTTAGCGTCGAGGGGTACGAGGAGCTGATTCCTAAGTTTAGCAGCCCGCGCGTTACCCAAAAAGAGATCGACGAGAAAGTGGCGGAATTTTTGCAGACGATCGCTCCGCTTTCTAAAACCAATAAAAAAATTCTAGCCAAAGACGATTTTGCAAAATTCGACTTCGAAGGCTTCGTGGACGGCAAGCCATTCGACGGCGGCAAGGCCGAGGACTACGTCCTTCAGATCGGCTCAAATCAATTTATCCCCGGCTTTGAAGACGGTATGATCGGACTTAGAGTGGGCGAGGAGCGCGACGTGGCGGTTAAATTTCCGCAAGATTACGGTGCAAAAAATTTAGCCGGCAAGGACGCGATCTTTAAAGTCAAGCTTCACGAAATTCAGGCTAAAAAACCTGCCAAAGAGCTCGGCGAGGAGGAGCTAAAGCAAGCGCTTCCGGGCGAGAAAGAGCCGAGCAAGGAGAAATTTGAAGCGCGCATCAAAGAGCGCATCAAAAACGATAAGCTTCAAAAGCTAATAAATGAGGATCTAAAGCCTAAATTTGCCGACGCGCTCGCCGAGAAATTTAACTTCGCGCTTCCAAAAGCAATCGTTGAGCAGGAGATAAATTTGCAGTTTAACAACGCCTGGAGCGGCTTTTCAAAAGAGCAGATCGAGGAATTTAAAAACAATAAAGACGCCCTGGACAAAAAACGCGAAGAGTTTAGAAAGGCTGCCGAAAACAGCGTAAAACTTACATTCTTAATCGACGAGCTAGCTAAAAAACGCAATATCGACGTAAGCGATCAGGAGCTCGTCCAAGCGGTCTATATGGAGGCCTACACCTACGGCGCAAACCCGAAAGAGCACCTAGATAGGTACCGCAACAACGGCATGTTGCCGGCCGTCAAAATGGCGCTGATCGAGGAGAAGCTATTCAACGATATTTTCTCCAAACAGGGCAAAAAAGAAGAGAAGGGCGAATAGATGGTGATTCCTTACGTTATCGAACAAACTAGTCGCGGAGAGCGCAGCTACGACATCTACTCGAGACTGCTAAAAGATCGTATCGTAATGCTTAGCGGCGAGATCGACGACGCAGTGGCAAGCTCGATCGTCGCGCAGCTTCTGTTTTTGGAAGCGGAGGATCCCGATAAGGATATCTATCTATACATCAACTCCCCGGGCGGCGTGGTTACGAGCGGATTTAGCATTTATGACACGATGAATTACATCAAACCGGACGTTAGCACGATCTGTATCGGGCAAGCGGCGTCGATGGGAGCGTTTTTGCTAAGCTGCGGAGCCAAAGGCAAACGTTACGCGCTTCCAAACTCGCGCATAATGATCCACCAGCCACTCGGCGGCGCGCAGGGTCAGGCTACCGACATCGAGATCCAAGCCAAAGAAATTTTACGAATGAAAGAAATTTTAAATGGCATCCTTTCGCAAAATTCCGGCAAAGATCTCGCACGGGTCGAAAAGGACACCGATCGCGACTTTTTTATGAGCGCCGAGGATGCCGTGCAATACGGCTTGATTGATCAAGTACTTCAAAAGAGCTTTAAATAGATGATCCTGGACGTCCTTACCTATCCGAATAAAAAGCTTTATCAAAGATCGACCGAGGTCGTGAAATTCGACGCGGCGCTGGGCGAGCTTTTGGACGATATGTATGAGACGATGATCGCAAAAAACGGCATAGGCCTTGCCGCCATCCAGGTAGGCAGGCCCGTGCGCGCTTTGATTATAAATTTAGCTAATGAGGAAAAAATCCAAGACAAAAAAGACCTCATCGAGATCATCAATCCGCAAATTTTAAAAAAGGAAGGCGAGGTCGTTTACCAGGAGGGCTGCTTGTCGGTACCCGGCTTTTATGAGGACGTCACGCGCGCCGAGTTTATCACGGTGCAGTTTCAAGACCGCGCCGGCAATACCCAGCAAATGGACGCTAGCGAGCTGCTAGCCGTCTGTATCCAGCACGAGATGGACCACCTCGACGGACATCTTTTTATCGAGCGCATCGGATACAATAAACGCAAAAAATTTGATAAAGAATTCAAAAAAAGCCTAAAAGAAAAATCGAAATGAAATCCCTAAAATGCGCTGCCTTCACGGATGCTCTGATCCCCGTAGAGGTTGAGTCGACATTCGTGCGGGGGCTGCCGGGATTTAATATCGTTGGCCTTGCGGGCGCTACGATAAAAGAGAGCGAAAGTCGCGTAAAAGCGGCGCTTATGAGCTTAAATTTTAAATTTCCCGCATCCAAAATCATCATAAATCTCTCCCCCTCCGACACGCCCAAAAACGGCTCGCACTTCGATCTTGCGATCGCGCTTCTCATCGCGCTGCAAAAAGAGCGCATCGACGGCGATTTCTTCGTCTTCGGGGAGCTCGGTTTAGACGGCAGCTTAAAGAGTACAGCGAGCCTCTTTTCGATCCTACTTTTTTTAAGCACGAAGGTGAAGCGTGCTAAAATTTTAGTGCCACAAAGCATTGCTCTAAAGGCTTGCACGATCCCAAACTACGACGTTTATGCGGTGGATAGCCTAAGCGATGCGGTCAGATTTTTTTTAGACGAGGAGTTTGCCGCAAGCAAGCTAATGCGAGAAACCCATCCGCTTTTTAAAAATGTCGTGGAGATTGATGAGCAAATTTACGTTCCCAACCGCGATTTTTCGCTAAATTTCAAAGACGTCAAAGGACAGAAGCGCGCCAAGCGCGCGAGCCTGATCGCCGCATGCGGCATGCACAACATCCTCTTCGAGGGCAGTCCCGGCTGCGGCAAAAGCATGTGCGCCAAGCGGATAGCCAGAATTCTACCGCCGCAGAGCCTGAGCGAAGTGCTGCTCTCGTGCGCTTACGAGTCGCTAAATAACAAAGACGTCGATTTTAGCGCGCTGCGCCCCTTCCGCTCGCCACACCACACCAGCACGCGCAGCTCGATTTTCGGCGGCGGCAGTAGCGGTGCAAAAATCGGCGAGGTCGCGCTTGCAAACGGCGGCGAGCTGTTTTTCGACGAGCTGCCGCACTTCGGCAAGCAAATTTTAGAAAGCCTGCGCGAGCCACTGGAGGATAATAGAATTTTGATTTCGCGCGTAAATTCCAAGGTCGAATACCAAACGAAATTTATCTTCGTAGCGGCGCAAAATCCCTGCCCGTGCGGAAATCTATTCTCCAAAAACCTCACCTGCACCTGCTCGCTAAACGACATCAGGCGCTACAAAAACACGATCTCCGCGCCCTTGCTCGACCGCATCGACATATATGTCGCGATGGACGAGACTGGCGCGGACGACAGAAGCGACGTTTGTAGCGAGGAGATGGCAGATGCGGTGCTGCGGGCATTTCGCGCGCAAAAGGCTCGCGGACAGAGCGAGCTAAACGCAAAGCTGCGCGACGAGGAAACCGAAAAATTTTGCGTCTGCGAAAGCGCTGCGCGGGATGTTTTGCAAATGGCGATCACCCGCTACGATCTTTCGCAGCGCGGCGTGAATAAGACGCTAAAGCTCGCGCGCACGATCGCCGATCTAGCAGGCGCCGAAATCATCGCTAAGGCGCATATTTTGGAGGCTCTTAGCTTTCGCATAAGGAGCGAAATTTGAAAAAAATTTTCTTTAGCACCGAGGAGCTCGACGCGCGAGCTAGCGCAAAATTTGGACTTGGCGAGCAAATTTTAATGGAAAATGCCGCCGGCAGGATCGAGGGCGAGATCAGAAAACGGCTCAAAAAGGGCTCGCGCGTTTTGGCGCTTTGCGGCGGCGGAAATAACGGCGCCGACGCGATGGCGGCGCTACGAAAGCTAAGCGGCGATTTTAGCTGCACTGCGCTTTGCGTGCTGGAAAATAGAAGCGCGGCTGGCAAATTTCAAGCTGATGCGGCGCAGGCTGCGGGCGTTAAGTTTATTGGTATCGCGAGCGCGAAAGACGATTGCGGGCACGTAGAGGACGCGTCTAGCAAGGATGCCTGCGCGCATGAAAGCGCAGGCGGCTTCTCTTTAAAGGGCGCGAGCGAGCCGCGGCGCGAGGGCGAAAGCCTAAGCGGCGCGGACGTTTCAGGCAGCGGCGATAAATTAAGCACGAAATTTACGAGCACTAAATTTGAGATCGCTGGACGCAACGGCGAGTGCCGCAAACTAGGCAACGAGTGCGGCAAGCTAAGCGTCCTGCACGATGAGATTACAAGCGCAGACTGCATAATCGACGGGATTTTCGGCAGCGGTTTAAACAAAGCCTTAAGCTCTGAAATTTGTGAAATTTTATCTCTCGCAAATAGCTCAAAATCCCTAAAAATCGCAGTCGATATCCCAAGCGGCATCGATAAAAGCGGGCGCATTTTAGGAGCTGCCTTTTGCGCGGATCTGACGATCGCGATGGGAGCGCTCAAACTCGCGCTGTTTTCGGACGGCGCGAAGGATCAGGTAGGGCGGATCAAGGTCGCAAATCTTGGAATTTCGCGCTCAAATTTCGAAGAGCGGAGCGAATATTTTCTGCTTCAAAAAAGCGATCTGAAGCTACCGCTACGCAGGAAGCAAAACACCAACAAGGGCGACTTCGGGCACACCTACGTCATAAGCGGACAGATGAGCGGAGCGGCGCAGATGGCGGCTCTGGCGGCTCACGCCATCGGCAGCGGGCTCGTTAGCGTCGTTAGCGATGAGCCGTTAAATCTAAGCCCGATTTTGATGCAAAAAAGCTCATTTGAGCACGCGCGGGTGGTAGTCTGCGGTTGTGGTCTCGGGGAGCGGAAGATCGATCTTGCCGCGCTGCGAGGCAAAAGCTGCGTCATCGACGCCGATCTGTGCTACGATAGCGAAATTTTAAGCTTACTAAACGCCAATTCAAATTTAATCATAACGCCCCATCCGAAGGAGTTTTGCTCGCTTTTAAAGATCGCGGGCATCACAGATCTTAGCGTGAGCGAGTTGCAAGAGCGGCGCTTCGAGCTTGCGCGGGCATGGAGCGAGAAATTTAGCGGCGTGCTCGTGCTAAAGGGCGCAAACACGCTCATCGCGCAAGCTGGCGTCATTTATGTCTGCGACAAGGGCAGCGCCGCGCTCGCAAAGGGCGGCAGCGGCGACGTACTCGCAGGGCTCATCGGCGGGCTGCTCGCGCAAGGCTACCCGCCTCTGCAAGCCTCAATCTGCGGCGTCCTAGCCCACGCGCTCGCCGCGCGAGCCTTCGCCAAAAACTCCTACGCGCTAAGTCCGCTCGATCTCATCGAGGAGGTAAAATGGTTGTGAAAAAGCTCGCCGTGCTTTTTAGCGGCAACGGCTCAAATTTGGAGGCGATCCTGCAGAAGCTGCACGGCAAAATTTTCGGCGAAACCAAGATTGAAGTCGCGCTAACGCTAAGCAACAAAGCGGATGCGGGAGGCATAGCAAAAGCCGCAAAATTCGGGCTTAAAAGCGTGATCCTAAATCACAAAGATTTTGCTAGCCGCGAGGAATTCGACGCCGCACTCGTGCGCGAGATCGAAAAAAGCGGCGCGGAGCTTACGGTGCTTGCGGGCTTTATGCGGATTCTCACGCCCGTTTTTACGAGCAGGGTTCGCGCGATAAATTTGCACCCGTCGCTACTGCCGCTTTTTAAGGGCGCGCACGCGATAGAGCAGAGCTTTGAGAGCGATATGAAGGTGGGCGGCGTGAGCGTGCACTGGGTCAGCGAGGAGCTAGACGGCGGTAAAATCATCGCTCAGCGCGCGTTTGAAAAGAGCGCAGGAATGAGCCTTGAAGCTTATGAGGCCAAAATCCATGAGATCGAACATGAGCTATTGCCGCAAGTGATCGTAGAAATTTTGTGCCAAAGCTAAATTTAGCGCGGAAATTCGCGCTAAATTTAAAGAGCGAAGTTCCGCGGAATTTTGTAAATTTTAAAGCTTAGTCCTTTAAATTTAGGAGCGGTTCGAGGCTAAATTTTAAAATTTGCTTCGATAAATTTAGAAAGAGAAAGATGACCGCAAACGAACTGGAAAAACTAAGACTTAGCATCCTGGATGAGGCGGAGCGGCACAAAGGTACGGCGTTTTCGATAATAGTACTAGCGGTGCTAGCCTCGGCGCTGTGGCTATTTTTCAATTTTAGAGATCAAGAAGCAGCAGTAGGCCTCTGCTGGATCATAGTGGTATTTAGCTGCGGCAGCATCTCTTATAGAGTAGTGAATAAAGATGCAAATATAGTGCGCGTATTTATCTTTTGCACCTTGCTGTGGATGCTTGCCAAAGGCGTAGAGATGTGCGAGAATGATACCTTGCGCTTCGTCATCGCACTCGTAACCATCTGCCTTTCTTTGTTTAATATCGCGGATGCCGCGCTGGAGCGGATCAAATACAACAGATCCAAAAAATTCGTCCGCGCCTTTAAACACCAATATATCGCGCCATATATCGCAAGCCTAGGTTATCGCTACGAAATTTCAGGCTCGTTTCGGCCGGCGTATCTGCGCGCTAGCGGCCTATTTGTGGACGGCATAAGCTATTTTGATTGCGAAGATAAAATTTCCGGCGTCTATGACGGAGTATTTTTCAGCTTTGCGGATGTTTGCGTGACTCATACTGACGAACGACGTAGCAGCAGGGGGATATTTTTCTACGCGGAATTTAAAAAGTGCATAAACTCGGTGGCCGTGATCCTGCCTTCGCTCAGCGCGAGACCAACACTTGGCGGACTTAAGAAGATTGCGATGGACGATAGCGAGTTTAGCTCCGCATTTAGCGTATATAGCGCCGATGCAGTGTCTGCAATGTATGCCCTCACGCCCGCCTTTATGCGGCGCTTGCTTCGCTTTAGAAGCGGTGCCGGCAGACCGATCAGATTAAGCTTTTTCGGTAGAAACGTCTATATTTTCATCCGCACGGGATACGATAGTTTCGAGCCTAGCGTAGATCGCAGCGTACTTAGTTTCGATCCCGCCGCGTCTATCAAGCACGAGCTTTTATTCTTTCTCTCCATAGTAAAAAGTCTAAAATTAAACGAAAATATCTGGCTAGATTAAATTTTAAATTTGACTTTAAATCCGCAAATACAGAGGCTTTGCACCGCCGTGGAATTTTAAAATTTAAAAGTACTCTTTCTGGCTCGGCGCCGCTATGATTTAGAATTTTCGCGACAAGGTCTATTACATTTTCGGCGGAGAGCGAAGTTTGAAATCTATCGCGATGAAATCCCATGCGGTTTATAAATTTTTGCGGTCCGCATAGAGGAGTTGAGCAAAGATGGATACTGATATGACGATGATTGCGCCGTACGCTTTCCATAATGGAGATTACCACGCTGCCTATCATCGTGCCACAAATACTACTTTTACCGTCGCGAGCCCGCGTCAAAAAAATTGAGTGCCGATCACGGCAATGATAGAAGAGATAATTTACTTATATTTTCATCGTTCATTTCGCCATCCTAACGCTTTTAAAAATCGACGATTAAAAAGCCTACACAAAAGCCGGCCACACATTTAATCTGCCTCCAAGCATTTTTAAGCGACAATACGAAAATCAAATTTTCGGAGTTCTCATGACGATTTACGAGTTAAAGCCCAAATTTCAAAATTTACTTCGTCCGTTAGTAAGACGCCTTCACGGCGCGGGCGTCAGCGCAAATCAAGTTACGATCACAGCCTGCGTCATTTCCGTTCTGCTGGGCGGACTTCTGATAAAATTCGCCGAAATTTCGACGCTATTCTTTCTGCTGCCCGTTTGGATGTTTTTGCGTATGGCGCTAAATGCCATCGACGGCATGCTGGCTCGCGAGTTTAATCAAAAAAGCCCGCTGGGCGGCTACCTAAACGAAGCCACGGACGTCATCTCGGACGCCGCGCTGTATCTGCCGTTTGCCTTCGTGGCGCCGTTTGACTGGGGCGTTATCGTGCTCGTTATCTTTCTATCTTTTATGAGTGAGTTTTTGGGCGTCCTAGGGCAGGTGCACGGTTGCGGCAGGCGATACGACGGGCCTATGGGCAAGAGCGACCGCGCGTTTATATTCGGGCTTATCGGTACGGTATATGCGCTATCTGGGCGACTACCGGAGTGGTTTAGCTGGGTACTTTACGCCGCGATATTTTTACTCGCGCTTACTTGCGCAAACCGCGTGAGGATGGGACTAAAAAGCGGGGAATAAGGCGCCTCGGACGAGGATAAATTTAATATCTATCTCCAAAATCGACGCAAGGTAAATTCGCCTAAATTTGATATAATTGCAAAAGTTTTAAGCTCGCCTCGACGCGGGCACGCAATCGTTATAAATTTGATCTTGTTTAAATTTACGAGATTTTTTGAGGCGAGGATAAAATATCACGGCGAATTTGTCCGCTTAATTTAGACATTTTAAAAGACGCTAGGCGTGCAAAACGTGCTCGGTTAATTTCGAGCGTTTTATCAAAGTCGGTGAAATCAAAGGCAAGTAGAAAAAGCGGCAAATTGCAGGCATTACTTAAACCGTATCTGCTTTAATCGCCTAAAATTTATGTCTAGCTCGTTTTCGGCGAGGCGGGTAAGAAGCTCATTTGCCGCACGCAATCGTAAAATTGAGGACGTCAAAAAAAATGAATTTGAAAAACAAAAGAGTAAAAAGGATACAAGATGAAAAATTTTTTAGCGGCCGCACTTGATTTTATCCTTTGCCGCATCACGATATTTATTACGGGCGTGAGACCGCCGCAGGAGCTTTTAAACATCGGCGACGGCATTAAAATTTACTACGCAAACCACGCTAGCCACGGCGATTTTTTGCTGATTTTCGTCTCGCTGCCTTACCGCGTGAGAAAGCGCGTGCGCCCCGTCGCGGCGGCGGAGTACTGGGAAAGCGGACCCGTGCGCAGATTTCTTGCTAAAAACGTGTTTAACATGGTGCTAATAAGTCGCCACAAAGATCCGCTAGAAGCGCTAACGCAAATGAGCGAGGCGCTGCAGACGCACTCTCTCATCATCTTTCCCGAAGGCACGCGCAAGATGAACGACGACCTTGCGTTGCAACCGTTTAAGAGCGGGATTTTCCGTTTGGCGCAGCAGTGTCCTAACGTCCCGCTAGTACCCGTATGGATCAAAAACGCGCGAAACGTCCTGCCTAAGGGCTTTTTCGTGCCTATTCCGCTGCTTTGCGAGCTGATAGTGGGCGAGGAGATAACCTACGGCGGCGAGGGAAAGGGCGAGTTTTTACAAAAGGCGCAAGACGCGCTGCTAGCGATGAGCGATATGCAAAATGACAGAACAAAAGCCTGATTTGGCGGCTCTGGCGAGAGCGGTAAATTTAAGCCCCGTAAATCCGCCACGCAAGACGGGAAAATTTGCGACCGATTTTTACGACAAATTTGACGGCGAGCCTTTTATAGCGGCGGCTAAAAACGTCAAATTTGAGCGCGAAACCCGGATCAAAACGCTCGCCTCGCCGCAAATCAAATTTGACCCAAACGCAAATTTAAACCGCGTAAAAAATTTAACCGATCAAGCCGTCCGCGCGGCAGACCAAACGCGCGTAAATTTGACTCGCTCGGATAGCTCCGAAGCAGGCGTTAAATTTAGCTTCAAATTTAACCAAAAGGCTCTAAAATGAACCCGCAAAATCATATCTTAAATCTATTTTTAGGACTCATCGCGGTGCTAGTCGTCTCTAGCGCCATTGCCTTTATCCTAAAGGCGAAATTCGGCGCCGAGAACAAAACCGTCTCAAATTTGACCTCGCGCATAAACGCCTGGTGGGCGATGATTTTGGTCATTTTTGCATTTACTTATCTTGGCAAAAACGCCGTGATATTTTTGTTTTTGCTCGTATCTTTTGCCGCTTTGCGCGAGTTTTTGTCGCTCATCTACATCCGCAGAGGCGATCACATCGCGCTCGTGGCGTGCTTTTACGTGATTTTGCCGATGCAGTATATCTTTATCTACGCTGATTGGTACGCGATGGCGATGATATTTATCCCGGTTTACGGATTTTTGTTTTTGCCGATTTTGGCGGCTATTTGCGGCGATGCGGCCTATTTTTTGGAGCGCTCGACGAAGATCCAGTGGGCGCTGATGATCTGCGTGTTTTGTATCTCGCACATCCCCGCGCTTCTTTTGCTGGATCTTGAGCGCGGTAGCAGCATGGAGCTGATGCTATTTTTGATCATAGTCGTGCAATCAAGCGACGTGCTGCAGTATATCTGGGGCAAGCTTTTTGGCAAGCGCAAGATCGCTCCTAGCATCAGCCCGTCTAAAACGGTGGTCGGCTTTGCGGGAGGGGTTCTTAGCGCTAGCGCGCTGGCTGCGTGTCTGCATCATCTCACGCCTTTTGGCGCGGTGGGGGCGTTTTTCATCGGGCTTGCCGTTTGTATGATGGGCTTTTTAGGAGGGCTCGTTATGTCTGCGATCAAGCGCGATCTAGGCGTCAAGGACTGGGGTTATATGATCAGCGGGCACGGCGGGATGCTTGACCGTATGGACTCGCTGTGCTTTGCGGCGCCGATATTTTTTCACATAGTTAGATATTTTTACGCGTGAGGTTTTGATGAAAATTTGGAGCAAAATTTTACTTTTAGCGCTCGCGGCAAATTTTGCCTTTGCATTTTCAGCCGAAAAGCTCGTGCAAGACGCTAGAGCGCAGGTCGGACGGACGCTGTTTTACGATCCTTCGTACGAGAGGCTAGCCTATCCGATGGGCGACGTGGATATGATAAGAGGCGTTTGTACCGACGTCGTAGTTAGGGCGCTGCGTGGACAGAGTGTCGATCTGCAGCGGCTCATCCACGAGGATATGAGCGCAAATTTTAGCGCCTATCCAAAAAACTGGGGCGCGAAAAAGACCGACAAAAACATCGATCATCGCCGCGTGCCAAACATCGCCACCTACCTAAAACGCAAAGGCTACGAGGCGAAAGGCGAGTTTAAGGCGGGCGATATCGTGACGTGGCGGCTGGATAACGGCAGGCCTCATATCGGCATAGTTTCGGATAATTTTGCCGCCAGCAAAACCCCGCTCGTGATCCACAACATCGGGCTTGGCGCGCAGGAAGAGGACGTGCTAAACGAGTACGAGATAACGGGGCATTTTAGGATAAAATAAGCGTAAAAATCGATAAATTTAAGTAAGAAAGGCGAAAAATGGAGTTTAAAGAGAGCTATTTTATAACGAGCGACGGGGCGAGGATATTTTACAGATACCGCCTGGCTGCGGACGTAGCGTGCGAAAACCCGTGCGCAAATGAAGTAAATTTGAGCGAGGACGGCAAATTTGACGGATCAAATTTGAGCGTCCAAACTGCAAACGAAACATCAAATTTGACCGGCGAGCAAACAGGCGGCGTGGATGAAAATGCGGAGCCGGGTTTTGGCGGCGCGGGTAAATTTGAGGAGCAAAATTTACCAAACGGCGGCGAAAACTCGGACTCAAATTTAAACGAAACGGGCAAATGCGGCGCGTCAAATTTGAGCGAAAACGCCGAGCAAAATCTTAAATTTAAAGCCGCGCCGAATGCCAAAGCCGTAGCGATATTTCACCGCGGACACGAGCACTCTGGCAGGACGACGCACGTAGCGGACGGGCTGGCGGATGATAGTTTTAGCTATTTTGCCTGGGATCAGCGCGGACACGGCAGGAGCGACGGAGAGCGGGGCGATGCGCCGAGTATCGGCCGCCTCATCGCCGACGTGGACGAGTTTGTGGCGCATATCGAGCAGAGATTTGGCTTTGAGACGCAAAATCTAGCCGTGATAGCCCAGAGCGTGGGCGCCGTGCTGGTCTCGGCGTGGCTGCACGACTACGCTGTGCGCGTTCGCTGCGCGGTGCTAGCTAGTCCGGCGTTTAGCGTGAAGCTTTACGTACCGTTTGCTAGGGCGGGGCTAAAGGCGATCTACCGCGCCCGCGGAAATTTTTTCGTAAACAGCTACGTCAAGGCTCACTATCTCACTCACGACAAACAGCGTCAGGCCAGCTACGACGCCGATGCGCTCATCACTCGCGCGATCTCGGTGCGCATATTGCTTGGGCTTTACGAAGCGGCGCAGCGCGTGGTCTCTGACGCGGCCGCGATCACGACGCCTACGCTGCTGCTGGTTTCAGGCGATGATTGGGTCGTGGAGCACGCCCTGCAGCACGAGTTTTACAACGCTCTTGGCGCGCGCGTAAAGAGGCGCGAGGTTTTAGATGGATTTTACCACGATACGCTGGGCGAAAGCGAGCGGGAGAGGGCGTTTGAGATAGTGCGCGAGTTCGTCGGCGAGCGCTTTAGAGCGCCTTTTAGCGAGGTGGACTGCACGCACGCGGACGAATACGGCTTTAGCCGCGAGGAGGCCGATAGGCTGGCTACGCCGCTGCCGAGATTTTACCCGAAAAATTTGTGGTTTAAGTTTCAAAGAGTTGGTATGCAGGCGCTCTCGCCGTGGGTCGGCGGGCTAAAAGTGGGCGAAAATACGGGCTACGATAGCGGCAGTACGCTTGATTATGTTTACCGAAACGAGCCGCAAGGGGCGAATAAATTTTTCAAATTTATCGACAAATTTTACCTAAATGCCATCGGCTGGCGCGGCATCAGAGAGCGCAAGCGAAATATCAAACTAGCGATCGATCAAGCCGTAGCAAAGCTGCAGGAGCGAGGCGAGCCGCTACGACTGCTAGACATCGCCTCGGGGCACGGCAGATACATACTAGACGCCGCGCAGGGGCATAAATTTGAGCGCATAACGCTACGCGACTACAGCGACATAAACGTAAAAGCCGGCGGCGAAATGATAAAAGAGCGCGGGCTACAGGACGTCGCGAGCTTTACGCAGGCAAATGCGTTCGAAGCCGCTAGTTACGAGGGTCTGCAGGGCGCATATACGCTAGGCGTCGTGTCGGGGCTGTTTGAGCTTTTTCCTGATAACTCGGTCGTGCGCACCGCGCTACAAGGCTTTGCAAGTAGCGTAAAAAGCGGCGGCTACCTCATCTACACCAACCAGCCGTGGCACCCGCAGCTCGAGATGATCGCGCGCGCTCTATCCAGTCACAGGCAGGGCGCTGCATGGATCATGCGCCGCCGCAGTCAGGCCGAGATGGATCAGCTCGTGGAAAAGGCGGGGTTTAAAAAGGTGCGCGAATGGATAGATGGGGATGGGATATTTAGCGTGAGTTTGGCTGTTAAAATTTAGCCTTTTGCGGCTTGTCTTTTGAGCGCTTTTTGTGGATTTCGTTAAAATTTGACTCGATAGGCTACATGCCTTATCTTCGTCAAATTTTAACTTCAAAACCCCAAAAATGATCTCAAAATACTTCGCCTTATTGTTTCGGCTTCAAATTCTACCCACCGAGACCTGCACCTCAAAAATGCTAAATTTAAACTTGCGACGCTTTGCGTCAGCAAAGCAGTGTCGCCACCTCTCACATGCAGTGGGGTAGGTGGGGGTTTGGGAGGCGGAAGGGGCGACGCTTCGTAAGTAGAAACCCCTTCCGCCACCCAAGAAAAAGAAAAACTAAAAAAATTTAGAGAATCTTAAATTTGACAAAACTAAAATTTAGCACCTTAAAGATACGGGTCTCGGCGAGTAAATTTTACGCCTTTTGCGTCAAGCGAGCGATCTCGGCCCATTAAGCCGCCAAAGCGCAAATCCGCTAAAATTTGATAGAATTAGCAAAAAAGGCAAAAATGAAAACAAAACCGTTTTTATATCAGCTGGCCGCGCTAGTCGTCGTTGCGGCGATATTTTACGCTAGCTACGGCGCCACGAATGCCCTCGCGAGCGCTCGCGCGAACGTGCCGGAGATCTATTTCGCGTGGGAGCGCGCGCTACCGTTTTGGGCGTGGAGCATCGTGCCGTACTGGTCGCTAAATTTGCTCTACGCGCTTGGATTTTTCCTCTGCCGTGACGCCGGGGAGCTCGCGCGCTACGTTACGCAGCTGCTAGTCGCTCAAATGATCGCGACGCTGTTTTTTATCGCTTTTCCTCTGCAAATGTCGTGGGAAAAGCCCGCGGTTTCGGGCTTTAGCGGCTTTTTATTCTCAAGCCTCGCCGCCTTTGACCTCCCGTTTAATCAAGCTCCCTCGCTACACATCATACTTTGCGTCGTGGTGGGCGCATTTTACCTTCGCAAGGCGCGCTCGGTTTGGCTTAAGGCGGCGCTTGTCGCGTGGTTTGCGCTCATCGGCCTTAGCGTGCTGACCACGTATCAGCACCATTTTATCGACATTCCGACGGGGTTAGCCGCCGGTTGTTTCGTGCTACTAATTCGCCCGCTAGAGGGCGCGCCGCTTGGTTTCGCTATAGCTAGGGAGGCTGCTCGCTACAAATGGGCGGCGCTATATCTAGGACTTGCGTTTATGACGCTTTTTGCGGCGATTTTGGGAGCTAAAATTTGGGGCGCGTGGATGCTGTGGCTATCTTGGGTGAGCCTTAGTTTCGCGCTGGTCGCTTGCGGTTACGCGTTTTTGGGCGCGGGAGTTTTTGCTAAAAACGGGCAAGGCCGTCACGCCGCCGCTGCTAAAGCTTTACTTTTTCCCTATCTTTGCGTCGCTCGGTTAAATGCTCTTTTTTGGCTGCGCGGACGCCGGCTTTCAGACGAGATTTTGCCCGGGCTGTATCTAGGCTCGGTTAAGCAGGCGGGCAAATTTGGCGCGGTGCTAGACTGCGCGGCCGAGTTTGAGCGGCCTGGCGGCGCGCAAATTTACGCGAGCGTGCCTATGCTAGATATGATAACGCCGAGCGCGGACGAGCTAAAACGCAGCGCGGGCGAGCTTGAACGGCTCGTAAAAAGGGCTCTTTGCGGCGGCGAAACTTTACCGCAAAGGGCGGCGGAGCTAGGATTAAATTTTAGCGCCAAGGCAGGCTGCGCGCACGGGCGAGATTTTAAATTTCATGAGCAAGCGAGCTCGCGGGTAAATTTGCAAACGTGCGGCTCGGCAAACGAAAGCAAGATCGCCGAGGTTGGGCAAATTCTCACGGGTTCAAACGAACGAGCCGCCGAACAAAACGATAAAAAGGTGTTAGTGTGCTGCGCGCTTGGCTACGGCAGGAGCGCGTCTGTGCTGCTAGCTTGGATGGTGATTTACGCGGGATTTAGTTTTGAGGACGCGCTAAATTTACTAAAATCTCGCCGAGAAAAGATTGCAGTCGCTAGCTCGCTGCGCGAGCGGATAGAGCAGATAGCCGTCCGCACCAGCTAAATTTGAAAGCGGAGTAAAGAAGCGGCAAATTTAAGCGCGAAATAGATGCGGGCCAAATTTGATCAAGTCCGGTTTGAGGGATCAAATTGAAAAAATCTACAGGCTGGAAACAAGCGGCATGGCAAAATTCTCGGCGAAAACAAACGAGAATTTAACTAAAGACAAACGCCCAAAATGAGGAGAGAAAATGACGAATGCGGAGCAAAGCAAAAAAGCGGCGCAAGACGGGGAGCGGGAATGCCGCCAAAGGGCGGACGATAGAGCCTTGGCGCTGGTTACAGCTAGGTTTTTGGCGACACATAGGCTGTTTTTCTTGTTAAATTTACTCCAGCTAGCCGTCTGTCTTACGATTTTTACGAATTTTGCCGTGATTGCGAGCTTTTTGACGGCTTTTGCGGGGCTATTTTATCTGCACGTTAGGCTGCATTTTGATACGTTGATTTTTAGAGATTTTGCGGAGGGGAGGCTAAATTGCGGTAAATTTGACGCGGCGCTTGCGGAGCTAAATTTAGCTAGCAAGCCGCCCAAAATCCGCGATATGAAAAGTCGCTGCGCGGGAGCTTTGCGGCTATATAAACTAACGGCCGCGCTTACTATCGTCGTTGCTGCCGCGGCTTTTGTGGGTTACTATCTGAGCTAAATTCGTTGCTCGCTTAGACGGTTACGGAACGCCGATTTAGACGGCCGCGTCGGTTTGGCGCGCAAAATTCAACAACTGTTTTTCACGGCGAGATAAACGGGATAAAATTGATTGCTTTTGCGGACTATTTTTGTAGCGACTATTTTAAGCGATGAAACGACAGTTAGTATCATCGGCGCACTGTATTCGAGCGCTTTTAAATTTGACGATTTCGTCGGTATTTTAAAATTTCAAAGCATAAAAAAATCCAGTGCAAAAAGACGGAATGGACAACCGAGTAAGTTTAGTCGGAGCAAAATATACGAATTTCCTTTTATAGCACCACGACCTCGGTTTCCAGTTCGATACCGAATTCCTCAAAAACGCGGCTTTGCGCTAAATTTATGAGCGCAATCACATCCTCAAAGCTTGCGCCGCCGAAATTTATGATGAAATTGGCGTGCTGCTCACTAAATTTCGCTCCGCCGATCGCGTGGCCTTTTAATCCCGCCGCTTCGATCAGCCTGCCCGCGGCATCATTCGGCGGATTTTTGAAGCAGCTTCCAAAGCTAGCTCCCTTTGGCTGGTTGGCGCGTTTGGCGGCGAAATCCGCGGCGAGTTCGGCATCAAAGCCGCGCGAAATTTTAAACTCGGCGCCCAAAATCGGCTCCTCGATCCCGCTTCTTCGGTAGCCGAAGTTTATCCGCTCGCGCTCCACCCAGCCGCGCGTTAGGCGCACGGCAAGCAGGCTATCGCTGATGCTAGCGCCGGCGAGCCCCGCATTCATTTTGATTAGCCCGCCGAGCGTGCCCGGGATGTTTCGCAGAAACTCAAAGCCGCCAAGACCCTGCTTTTTGGCGAAATTATAAATTTTGCCCGACTTCGTCGCAGCCCCGATGCTAAGGACATCTCCGCTTAGGCTTATGCGGTCGAACTCCTCGCTTAGCATCGCAAGGTGCGGCGGCGCGGGCGAGATGAGTAGATTATTGCCGCCGCCGATGATCGCGCGCTCGCGGATACTCTCAAACTCCGCACAATCGGCCTCGTCCTTTAAAATTTGCACCGCAAAGCTCCCGCCGATGCGCACGGAGGTGTATTTGCTAAAATCTATCTGCTTTGTTTTCAAAATTTTGCCTTTTAAATTTCATTTCTAAATTTCGCGCTTGCCGCTCGCCCCGTATCGTTTTAAAATTTAGCGATACCACCGCACCGCACGGTGCGAAACGCGAACGCTATTTCAAAATTTAACGCTGCTGCTGCGATTAAATTTAGCTCGATTGCGATACATTTTCAGCGGCGCACTACGTCACACGCGCAGCTCGCACTCTGCGGCACAAAATACAGCCGCGCAATGTAGCACCGCGTGTAAAATTTCATCGCCGCGTAGCCGTAAATTAACGCGGCACATCGCACCGCGACAATGACGCCACAGCACGCGGTCGATTGACGAACTTGGCGGCGATCCGAGGCAAACTCGGCGTTAAATTTGCGCGCAAATTTTAACCTCGCCCGGCTTTACATTGGGTTTTGCCCGCCGCAGTCCGCAAAACGGATCTCATTATATTCGCGCGGGATAAAATTCTCCTGCGCGCTAAGCGGCGCAGGGTAAAATCCGTGCTCGTAACCAAGCTCAAATAGCCTATCTATCGCCCTTATCTGCGCCCCCGAAAGCTCGATCGAGGCCTCGTTGGCATAAAGGCTCAGATATTTTTCGAGCTTTGCGTCGTCCACGCGTATGAGATTTCGCTCGAGGAGCATATGCGATAAAAACGGCTTATGCGCGGTGGCGATGCGCACGCCCTCGGTTAATACGCGCTCGCACTCGATAGCGTCCGTTATAGGCAGGCTGCGGCGAACCGCCATACCGCCCAGCGGTAGCGGCAAATTTTCGCCAGCTAGCTCGCTCCAGATATCCCAGATCTCGCGCTCCACGCAAAGCTCTTCCGAAAAGTCAAGAATGCTCTCGTGTATCAGCACGCCCGCGTCCACCTCGCCGCTTAAAACCGCGCTCTCGATCTCGAGAAAGTTTTTATAAACTATGCGCGCCTGCGGGTAGGCCATGCGAAAAAGCAAGGCGTTTGTCGTGTGTTTGCCGCTTAGCGCGACCTTAAAATTTCGCTTTAAAACCGCGCCCTTTTTCTTAACTAGCTTTGGGCCGTAGCCCTCGCCAAAGCTCACCGCCGTGCGTAAAAGCGCGTATTCGTCGCAGATGAGCGGATACAGCGCGAAGCTGATCGCCGTGGCCTCATAGGTGCCTTTTAGCGCCTCGTCGTTTAGCGTCTGGATATCAAGCGCGGTTGCGCTAAGCTTTAGATTTTTGGAGCTCACCCAGCCAAAATCAATCGCCTTATACATAAAAATATCATCCGCGTCGGGCGAGTGGGCGACGTTTATATGCTTAAAAATCTTCAAATTTTATCCTTTTTGCTCCACTTTAAATTTCGCGCGCGGTGCGCGGCCTGATTTTGAAATGTTGCGAAATTATAGTGAAATTTTGCTACAACCCTCATAAAAATGAGGAATTTCTAAAGAAAAACGTGAAAACCAGGCGTGCTTAGAAGTGTAAATTTAATGCTCTCCGCTTGCCGCGCAGAGCTTTTGCGCTTCTTAAAAATTTCAAATTCCGATGCCGCGCCGAATTTGCGCGAATAATCAAAAATTCATTTCAAATTTGGTAAAATCAAGTGAATTTATTTTTAAGGAAAAACATGGACGAGGGAAAGAAAAAGACGCTGGATGCGGCGCTAAAATCGATCGACAAAGCTTTCGGCAAGGGCACGCTCGTGCGGCTAGGCGATAAGCAGGTCGAGCCGATAGACGCCATCTCTACGGGCTCTGTGGGGCTTGACATCGCGCTTGGCATCGGCGGCGTGCCGAAGGGACGTATCATCGAGGTTTACGGGCCTGAGAGCTCGGGCAAGACGACGCTTACGCTTCATATCATCGCCGAGTGCCAAAAGGCCGGCGGAATTTGCGCATTTGTGGACGCTGAGCACGCGCTGGATGTCAAATACGCTTCAAATTTAGGCGTCGATACCGACAATCTCTACGTCAGCCAGCCCGACTTCGGCGAACAGGCTCTTGACATCGTAGAAACCTTAGCAAAGAGCGGCGCGATCGATCTTATCGTCGTAGATAGCGTCGCCGCGCTCACCCCGAAAAACGAGATCGAGGGCGACATGGGCGATCAGCACGTGGGGCTTCAGGCGCGACTTATGAGCCAGGCGCTGCGCAAACTCGCGGGCGTCGTGCATAAGATGAATACGACAGTGATCTTTATCAACCAAATCCGTATGAAGATTGGCGCGATGGGCTACGGCACGCCCGAGACGACGACTGGCGGCAATGCGCTTAAATTTTACGCTTCGGTGCGCATCGATATACGCAAGATCGCTACTTTAAAACAAAATGAAGAGAGCATCGGCAACCGCGCCAAGGTCAAAGTCGTGAAAAATAAGGTGGCGCCGCCGTTTAAAATCGCGGAATTTGACATAATGTTCGGCAAGGGTATCAGCAAGGTGGGCGAGTTGATCGATTACGGCGTCAAGCTCGACATCGTCGATAAAAGCGGCGCATGGTTCAGCTACGGCGACACTAAGCTGGGTCAAGGACGCGAAAATGCTAAAATTTATCTAGAGAATAACCCTGCTGTCGCCGAAGAGATCACTGCAAAGATCCGCGAGCAGATGGGTAGCGTAAATTTCAGCGCAGACGCGGACGATGAAGAAAATTTACAAAGTGGAGATGAATGATGATTTATATCGAAGATGTTTATGCGATAGAAGTACTTGACAGCCGTGGCAACCCGACCGTGAAAGCGACCGTGGCCCTAAGCGATGGCACCGTAGCAAGCGCGATAGTGCCAAGCGGCGCAAGTACTGGCAAACGCGAGGCGCTGGAGCTTCGCGACGGGGGCGATAGATACTGCGGCAAGGGCGTGCTAAAGGCGGTAGAAAACGTAAATTCGCAGATCGCCGAAGCCGTGATCGGACTGGATGCTTTTGGTCAAAAGGCGCTTGACGATGAGATGCGCGAGCTTGACGGCACCGATAATTACTCAAATTTAGGCGCGAACGCCGTGCTTGGCGTATCTATGGCGGTAGCGCGCGCGGCTGCAAAAAGCCTTGACGTGCCTTTGTATCGCTACCTGGGCGGCGCGAACGCTAGCGTACTGCCGGTGCCGATGTTTAATATCATCAACGGCGGCGCGCACGCGAACAACAGCGTGGATTTTCAAGAATTTATGATTATGCCGTTTGGATTTGATAAATTTAGCGATGCGCTGAGAGCGGCGACTGAAATTTACCACACGCTAAAAGGCCTTCTAAACGCGGCAGGCCACAGCACGGCAGTGGGCGACGAGGGCGGATTTGCGCCAAATTTAAACGATAACGAAGAGCCGATCAAACTAATCATGCAGGCTATCGAAAAAGCGGGCTACAAGGCAGGCGAGCAGATCAAGCTAGCCCTTGATGTCGCGGCTAGCGAGCTGTACGAAAACGGCAAATATAAGCTTGAAGGCAAGGAATTTAGCAGCGAAGAGCTGATAGAGCGATACGCGCAGCTTTGCGATAAGTATCCGATATTTTCGATCGAAGACGGCCTAAGCGAGGACGACTGGGCGGGCTGGGCGAAGCTAACTAGCAAGCTTGGCTCTAAAGTGCAGCTCGTGGGCGACGATCTATTTGTAACGAATGAGAAAATTTTGCGCGAAGGCATCGCTAAAGGCGTAGCTAACGCGATCCTAATCAAACCAAATCAAATCGGCACCGTTAGCCAAACTATGCAGACGATCCGCCTAGCGCAGCGCAAAGGCTATCGCTGCGTGATGAGCCACAGAAGCGGCGAGAGCGAGGATAGCTTTATCGCGGACTTCGCCGTCGCGATGAATACGGGCCAAATCAAAACTGGCGCGACCTCAAGAAGCGAACGCAACGCCAAATACAACCGCCTGCTTGAGATCGAGCGCGAGACGGACGAGTTTTTAGGAAACCGAATTTAAAATGTTTTTTAAAAAAAAGTCCAAGCGGGGCTTAAAAGGCGGTGCGCAACGCCCCTATACGGACGGAGCGAATTATACGGACACGCAAGGCAGATATTCAGACGCAGACTTTGACGAGGACGATTTTTTTGACGATGATGAATTTTATAGCGATGAAAATTTTGGCGGAGGTTTTAGCGCAGTAGGGGCTGGCTTCCGCAAAAATCGCAACGGAACCTCACACGGCGTAGACGAAACAGGCTCTGCCTCTGATGCCACAAGCAGCAGCTCTAATTTAAGTGGCAAAAGCTCCGCTGCAAGCGGAAACTACGAAGGCAGCGTGCAAGCAGATGCGGGCTTTTACGGCGCAGAATTTATTGGGAGTGGTGATTTAAAGAATGCAGAATTATACGCGAAAGAAAACCACTTCCCAAACGACGCGGATTTTGTGGCTCAGAGCGTAGACTGCAGCTCTCAAGGCACGGGCTTTATGGCGCAAGACATAAATTCTGCCACGCAAGGATTTTCTTTTGCGCCGCAAAATGCAGCCCCCACAGCTAAAAAAGCTTTAAAAAAGCGTAAAAATTTAAAAGAACGGCTGAATTTTATCAATCCGTTTTCGCCGCTTAAGCAGATTTTTGCAGCTCTTGCGCTGATCGTCTGCGTTGTTTTTGCAGGCATCTTCGTGGGTGATGTGCTGTTTGGCAAGCGATCGTTTGAAGTGCTGCGCCAGCTGCAAAAAGAAAAGGCGTTTTTATTCACCGACGTCGAGCGGCTAAAAGAGGAAAACGCTGAGATGCAAAAGCTTTATTTAGAGCGTCGCTCGCTCGATCCGGACCTTAAAAAATGAGAAAAATTTCTTTGCTAATTTTAGGTCTTTGCGCTTTTTTAAACGCTGAGAATTTAAATGGCGCAAATTCAAACGCTACGAAACCTAGCATCGTCGCGGTAAAAGAGCAAAATTCTACCGATTTGGCGATTAAAGAGCCAAAAACAGGTGCACAAAGCCCAAACGCTAAAAAGCAAGCTGTAATGAGACCTGAAACATCTAAAAGTCCTATCGCAGCAATGCAAAAAAGCGCCACAGAAGCTAATTCCAGTATTAAAGCAAGCGCCGCCAAAAAAGCCGTGAGCGCACAGCTCTCGCAGACCGAAAAAAAAGCTCCTGGCCCCAAAGTGGGCATCGGCGCTCCTTTGCAGGTCATAAAAACGGAGCTGAACTCTTCTGCGCAGCCTTCAGTTGCAATGCTTCCGCCTCCTGATGAGTTACCGATCTTGCCGGAAGTAAGCGAGCCAAATTCTACGATAGCGCAAAATTTTAGGGCGGCACAGAATTCTACAGCGCAAAATTCTACAGTGCAAAATTCCACTGCGCAACAAAACGCGCAATCTGCTCCGCAAAATTCCAATCCGACGCAAAGTTCCGCCGCCACGTCGCAAAATACTCCCGCGCCTAAAAATTTTACGCAGCAAACCTTTGCGCTTCCCTCCGACGCCCTTACGATCGAAAGCTTAATTGTGCGATATAGGGACGACGACGGGGTCCTGCACGAAAAGATCGTTGATATCAATCGCTCGATTGATTGGCACGATGACTTCGTGCTAAGCGCTAGCGCCAAACCCGCGCTACATAGGGCACTGGACGTCTCGGTTACTTCGACTGATCCAAATTTACAAAAGCAGGCCTCGCAAAGTGGCATCACGCCTAGCTTCGCGCCGCGCCTGGAGCTACCGCTAGAGACGCTTAAATTTGACGATGGACTAAAATTTGTCATCCGCAAAGACAGCGTGCAGCTCATCACCGCAGACGATTTCAAAAGCTCTGACGCAAATGCTTCTGGCACGCTTGAAGCGGAGTTTTGGCGGCAAGATATCCCGCTTAGCGGCGCGAGCTTTGCTGTAAATATCGGCGGCTTTAGCGACATCAATGTCACTAAAGAGGACGGCTACTACCGCATCGGCGTGCGCTCGCGCGAGGGCAACCTCAGCATCAGACCCAAAGATGGCGGGTATTTGATTTACAAAAATTCTAATTAAGGAGAGACTATGACACATTTAGAGATTATGAAATTTCGCCACGCGTGCAAAATTTTTGACGAGAACAAAAAAATCGGCAAAGCAGATTTTGACGCCATTTTGCAGGCAGGCATCTTAGCACCTAGTTCTACGGGGCTAGAGCAATGGGACTTTTTGGTTGTGCAAAACAAGGCGTTGCGCGAGCAGATCCGCGAAAAATCGTGGAATCAGCCGCAGATCACCTCTTGCTCACATCTGGTCGTGATTTTAGCAAAGATCAAGGACATAAAGCTAGGAAGTGATTATATCAAGCGAATGATTACGCGTAAAAAAGATGAAGCGCCCAAATATATCGGCGACAGGCATAAATTTTATCAAGATTTTTTAAGCGGTTATTTTCACAACGACGATGAGGAGCTATTTAATTGGTCGCACGCGCAGTGCATGTTTGCAGCACTTGCGATGATGAACGAGGCCGCAAGCCGCGGTATCGACAGCTGCCCAATGGAGGGCTTTGATCGCGCAGCGCTCGGAGAGATTTTGAATCTAAAATGGAATGAGCGTCGCGTGGCGCTACTCGTGCCTTTCGGCTACCGCGTAAATCCACAGCCGCAAAAGATCCGCCGCAGCATGGATGATGTGGTAAAGTGGATCGAATAAATTAAAACGGCTTTAAGGCGTTAAATTTACAGCGCACAAAATTCCAAAGTCGGCGCGCGAAGCGGCAAGCGCGTTTTTTAGGAATTTACCGCGCTTTAGCCTTTTTTCTCGCCCGCAAATCTTGTGCGGCGAGATTTAAAATTTTTTAGGATCTCAAAATAAAATCTATCTCAATAAACATACAGCTGCAAAACGACTTAAATTTTAAGACGGAATTTTAAAATTTCATCGCAGAATTCTAAGATATGCGCAAATTCTTAGCGGGCGCAAGAAAAGTTAGAATTTTTTGCTAAAATTTTGCGAAATTTACATAAGCAGGATTAAAAATGAAACTTCCCAAACAGCTTTTAGACCGCTACGGCACCGAGCATCAAAGCGCGGGTGAGGCACAGCGGACGGCGAATGAGATCGCCTTTGCGCCGGTGGTCTTTCAGGTCTCGCGACTGATGAAAAAATTTGGAATTTTAAGCGCGCTTAATGAGGCACGTGACGGGCTAAGCATAGAAGAGATCGCGAAGAAGCTCTCGCTTAGCGAATACGCCGTAAAGCTGCTTTTGGAAAGCTCGCTTAGCATCGGCACGGTGCTACTTAGCGGCGAGAAATTTCGGCTTAGCAAGGCGGGGTATTTTCTACTCACCGACGAGCTCGTCGGCGTGGATATGGACTTCATCCACGACGTGTGCTACGAGGGGCTATTTAGGCTCGAAGAGACGCTAAAATCAGGCAAACCAGAGGGGCTAAAGGTTTTTGGGCAGTGGGCTACGATCTACGAGGCACTTTCGCATCTGCCGCCGCACGTGCGCAAAAGCTGGCTCGCGTTTGATCATTTTTATTCGGATTTGGCGTTTGAGCCCGCGCTAAAGATCATTTTCTCGCGCAAGACGGATAAAATTTTAGACGTAGGCGGCAACACGGGGCGCTTTGCCAAGCGGTGCGTAGGCTACGACGAAAATGTGCGCGTCACAATAATGGATCTTGCAGGGCAAATTTCGATGATGAAAGACGCCGTCGCAGGCGCGCAGGGCGCGGAGCGCATAGACGGGCTTGCAGCCGATCTGCTTGATCCCGCCACGCGCTTTCCGCGCGGCTTTGATGCGATCTGGCTTAGTCAGTTTCTGGACTGCTTTGCAGAGGAGCAGATCGTAAGCATCCTCTCGCGCGCGGCGGAGTCGATGAGCGAGCAGGCGCGGCTTTATATTTTGGAGCCGTTTTGGGATAGGCAGCGCTACGAAACCGCCGCGTATAGTATGACGCAGATCAGCGTGTATTTCGCCGCGATGGCAAACGGCAATAGCAAAATTTATCACTCGGACGATATGATTAAATTTGCTCAGCGCGCGGGACTTAAAATTTCGCAAATTCACGACGGGCTGGGCGTCGGACATACGCTGCTGTGCTGCGAAAGGGCACGATGATGGACGCGCGAAGCTTAAGCGCGCAGCTAAATAAGCCAATTAAAATTTTGCTAGTGCTCTTTGGAATCGGAATTTTAGCAAATGTGGCGATGGAATTTTATGCGGAGAAAAAACGCGGCGAGCTAGAGCGAAACTTCTGCGAAAGCAAGCAGGTGCGAGATGCGCTAGCGCGGATAAACGAGGGCGCGCCGCGTAGGATCGACGATGCTACGACTTTAAAAGGCGCCGCATGCGAAGAGGGTAGCTTCATATACGATTACGCGCTAAATAGCTCGTCAAATTTAGATCTCAGTGCGCTGGATGCGGGTGATGCGGAAATTTTAAAAGAGATGCTGTTTGCTAAGGCGAAGGCCGGCTTTTGCAGCGCGGAATTTTCGCGGCGCCTGCGGGAGCTCGGCAAAACGATGGTGTTAAATTACGAAATAGAGGGCTTGCCGCCGATACAGCTAAAGCTTGATAAAAATAGCTGCGAACGGTGAATTTTAAAACCCAAGCGAGGTATTTGATTAGTCGCGTTTTGTGTGGCGGCACATTGGCGGCTGACATATCTGCAAGTTTGTGAACAGGCTCATGCTTTGACGCAGAATTTATGTGAGCAGGTCGCGGATAAAATTTAGCAAGATTTTATCGCAGCAAGTGCAGCGTAGTAATAAATCATAAAATTCTGACTCAAAATCTACGATGCTATTTCAAATAAAGTTCCGCGCAAATTATAGAATTTCGCGTTAAAGCTTTACGCGGTATTTGCGCTGCTGCACAGATATAATTCCGTGTGAAATAGTGAAATTTTAATGAAAAACGCCGCTGGCAGAATCTGACGCAAAATTAGATCGCGGCTTAAAAAGGACTCGCGCGTTTTAGCGCTTTGTGGTGACGAAATACACGCCGATCCGCGTCATGCTATACGCGGCGGCGCGATAAAAGCCAAGCAGAGATTTTAGCATATTGCTTTTGCGCAGGCGAAATCGAAAGCGAAGCGGATAAATTTTAAGCGAATTCGGCGCGGGCGAGCAGGCAAAGGCTCACGCCGCGCTAAATTTTAAATCTCGCGCAAGCGCTACTTGCAGTCGCTAGGCTTAAATTCTACCCTTATAAATTCTTCGCCACTTTTTATCTTATAGCTCCATATCGCGCTGTTTATTAGCGGATGCATTACCTTCATCTGGTTGCAAAAAATTTGCTTATTTTGGCTATCTATGACATTTTGTATCACGGTTTTTTGATCATTTCCGACACTGTCAAATTTCATCCCCATGCCGTCATTTAGCTCGTAGTTGTAGATGAAACTGCCATCTTTGCACTCAGCGCCAGTTAACGTTGTAATCTCGTCGACTCGCATCGGCGCACTCTTATTGATACCTTCCACGGCCGCTTTGAGCTGGACATTATCGCAGCTTGGTGCCGCAAAAAGCGCCGCGAAAGCAAACGGAAGCAATAAAAACTTTTTCATAATTCTCTCCTTAAAAAATTTAGTAATGATATAAAAATTAATATTAATCGGTGCTTTAAATTTAGGGCGAATTTTTTGGTGCCACGAGCATATAATTTGATCCAAGCGTAGCAGCGAACGCGAAAAGTTTATTTGCGGAGCTTAGCCCTAAAAAATGGAATTAGGCAGTATGCCAAGGTGCGGAATTTATCGGCTCGCCGCACTTAAATATAAACTGCTGAGTTAAATTTCATAGTGCATTTTACGGAATTTACCCAGCTTGCGGGATTAAATTTGATGCCTAGAGCGCTGGCAAACTCGGTATCAAAATGATTTAATGTCGCAGGCGGGATAAATCTTACAAGCAAGCGCGCATTTGAGTATTTTAAAGCTATGCTAATTATATCGCAGAGCTTAGGCGCAACGATCCGCAAGCGCGTGTCGTAAGATCGCCGCGACAAATTTTATCACAAGACGGCAGGCAAAAATAATCGACCAGATGCCGCTTACCACGCACAAAGGCGCAAGCGCGATTAGTTATCGTTGATTACGTCCAAAATTTCTCTAGCGTGCACGGCGTAATCATTCGCCATCGATTTTTGAAAGATCCCGCCGATCTGCGCGTATGAGCCCTGACCGCCGCCGAAGAATTCCTCCTCGCCGAAGTTGCGCTCGTTTACGGCGATATTTTGGTTGTAGATCGGCTTTCCGTTTTTAAACATTTTTAGGCGTAGATTGTAGCGCACATAGGGCTTTGCCGAAACATCGATGCCGTCGGAGCTGTAAAAGCCAAAGCCGAATGAGCTAAGCTCAGGCGCGATAACGAGCCCTTTACCTTGCAGCGCTTTTTCGTCGTCGGTAACGCTTACGCGCCTTAGGTAGGTGCCGAAGAAGCGCTTTGCCTCGCCTGCGACGAACTCGCCAACGTCGATTTTAAGCTCATCGTCTCTGCCTAACTTCGAGCTTGCGGCGTAGCTTTTCGTCCCCATTAGCTCGCTAGGGATATAAATGAGCGCACTTTGCATGGCGTTGGTCGCGCTTATAGTGTCGTCAAACGGCGCCACATCGGCGTTTTGATTAAACTGCGCTTCATATGCGCAACCGTTAAAAAGCGCGCAAACTATTGCGGCTAGAAAGAAATTTTTCATTGTTTGCTCCATGTAAAAATTTTTGTAATTCTACCCCGCGGGTCTAAATTTTACGCTGAAACGGGCGGAATCGCTCTTCAATCCAAGCTAAAAAACCGCCTAAGCTTTCGCTTAAACGTGTCTTTTGGAATTTGCGTATCGCTAAAATCATCGCTCCAAATTTCGTTCTTGTCAGTGAAATAGGTAAAATTTTGCCAATGCGGGATAAAATTTGTTTTCTGCTCTATGGCTATATTTTTGTCCTTGCAATACCACAAAATTTCATCCAGTTCGCGCTTTGAGTAGATGTTTATCAAAAAATAGTTACGATTTTTAAATTTAATCACGACATTTTTATTTAGCAGACTTAGCGGCTCTTTATTTTTAATCAACATAAAAATTTTAAACGGCAAAACAAGCAAGATAAAATTTATCGTATAGTATAAAAACAGCGCCAGTTTGCCGATATGCACTCCAATAGATGATTTTTTATAAAGCTCGTAGGAGGTAAAGTAGTGAAATCTACCGAAGCTATCTATGAGCTCGGATACGATGCAGAAGTTTATCTTATCGGCATTTGAAGCATCGATACATTTATTGCGCTCTGAATCGTGCGCAAATTCGTAAGAGATTTTATCGTTAAAAAACTCAAAATACGAAATTTTGCGCCTGCACTTTACATACCATTGTATTTGTGCGATAAATAAAACTGCGGCTATAAGGAGCAGGAACGAATCTTTGTTGTTAAATTTTAAGAGATTGATGGCTGTAGTGTCGGATCTATACAGAGCGTAAAAAGATATTAAGGCGATAAATAGGCTATTTGCTTGGAAATACACCGCTCTGTCTATGATTTTGATCGGCTCTTTGTCGTAATCCCTCATAAAATTCCTTTTCGGTATGATTTTTGACGAAGCGCATTTTATCACCGTCTCGCTTTCGACGCGTTTAAGAGCGCAGGATATTTGCAGAGGCGCTTGCGGCGAGGCGAGTTGCGACAAGCCGTGGTTATCTCAGTCAAGCAGACACTAGCAACTCATCTGAAGCTGCTTAGAGGATTGCTTCGGGTGCCGAGCGATCTCATCTGCGACTGCTTCGAGTACCGAGAGATCCCATCTACGATTGCTGTGAGTAGAATTTTGCTCGAATCCAGCCCCAATCTCGCCGCAAAATACTCGCGCAGTATCCGCCTTTGCGCTTCGTTTACGTTTAGTTTTACCCAGACATCCAGCGGGTCTAAATTTCACGCCTTAATGTCGTAGCTGAAATTTTTCAAAAAATATATCCGTAAAGCTTCGCGCTCGGCGCGGCTGGGACGGATGCAAAAAAATACCGCCGCGCCCGTATCGTCTCTCCCGCGCAGTAGCAGGCAATCGCGCAGTCGTAGCCCCGCTCGTCCGTCTAGCCTTCGCGCGACGACGAGCTTTGAAGCGATCAAAATCGCAAAAATGCCCGCCGCTGCATAGATCGCAGCCTCGGCAAAGCCGAATTTGATCGTCAAAAACACGCCTGCGACGTATGCGAAAAGAAGCAAGAATTTTAAAATTTCTTGCAGTTTCAAAAACCGTTCGTAGCTTAGAAACGGCACGCGAAACGTCCGCACGAAGCCGAACGACGGCTCTATCAGATCGACGCATCCAAGCATAAGATCGTATTTGTCTAGCCCTCTGCGAAAGGATATTTTAAGCTCGTCAAATTCCACGCGCGCCGCCTCTTTGCTACCGCTTCGCAGATAAAGTAACGCCAAAAACATAAAAACGATCGTCAGGCTGGGCTTGGCTTGCTGCGAGCGTAGCGGGCTGTCCGTGTAAAACAGCTCCCCCGATCCGCCGATGTCTAAAGAGATAAAAATGCAAAAAAACGCAAGGATAGAGGCGGAGAAAATTCTATAAAATGTATCGTCGCAGATGAGGCTAAATTCGGGCTTTTGCATTAGTTTTTATATAGCGGCGTGTCGGTGATTTTAAATCTAAATTTATTACCCGCGCCGATAAATTTCACGAAGCTCGCTACGTCAAATCCCTGCTGCGACGCGCTTAGCGGCGGCTTAGCAAGGATCTCGAAGCTTAGCCCCGCGTAGTTGAAAAACTTGCCGCAGCGCCGAAAGCCGTGCCTGCCGTAGAATTCTATGCGGCGCAGGCGCTGCGCGAGGTTGGGCGCGTCCTCGTGCGGCGGCTCGACGTCAAGGACGATTTGCGCGCTCGGATTTTGCTCGGCGATGAGCGCGAGCAGCCTTGAGCCGATCCCCAGCCCGCGAAATTTCGCATCGATGCCGAGGTAGGCCACGTAAAAAATCTCGCTCTCCCCGCCGCTTGAGGGTTCGCTCTCATCGTAGCGCGAAATTTCGCCTTCCGCGGTACCTGACGAAATTTTGCCCTCTGCGGCGCTTGATGAAATTTCACCCCTTCTGGCGCTTGATAAAATTTCGCCGCCCGTACCGCAAATAGAACCGTCCGCGGCGATTGAAATTTTGCTATCTGCGCTCGCATTTAAAATTTCATCGCCGCTAAAAGGCTGCGTTTTTCGGTCTGCGATTTTACCGCTTGTAACGCTAAAAAATTTTGCTTCTGAAAATTTTACTTCGTCGCTTGAAATTTTATCATCTGCGCCGTCAAATTCCGCACCGCTATAGGCTTTGGATCTTAAAATTTTATCCGCATTTAGGCGCGGCGGCGGCTGTTTGTGGTGCGAAACCGCGCGCTTGTAAGTTTGCTCGGTTCTATAGACGAAAAAGCCCACCAGCTCCTCGCCGCTTAAATTTTGCGCCGCCGCATTTGAATTTTCGCTTGCCTCCGCGCTGGGATTTTTACTTTCCAAGCTGGATTTTTCACACGCCGCATTGGATTTTTTGCCTATCGCGCTGCGATTTTCGGAACTCAAAGAGGCTAATTCTGCCGCGCCGCAGTTGCTCGCATTGAAATTTTTACCCGCAGCGTCACGATCTTGGCTAGCTTCGCCGCGATCTTGCGATCCCACGCATAAATTTTCACTCGCCGCCGCACGATTTTTACCCGTAGCGCCGCCAGCGACCAGGGCAGTAAAATCTTCGAAAATCGCTGCGATTTCAAGCTGTCCTTTACGCGACATTTTTAAAAAATTTTTTATGCTGATGCGCTCGATTTCGGGGAAGGCTGCGACGTTGATCGCCTCTATGCGCACGATCAGTGCCGAGTCCTCGCCGATACGCTCAAGTCTCATTTTGCCTCCTTGTCGCGATAGGCTTACCGCGTAAATTTAAAATTTGCCAGCCCCACTCGCGGGAATTTCATCGCTCGGCCCTTAAAATTTCATTAAATTTCGCAAAATTTAAGGGCGCCCGTCTAAATTTAATCCTCGCCGTAAATTCGCTTTAAATTCCCCAGCGTCGCGCTCGCGTTTAGCAGCAGCGCATCGGCGATCGCCAGCCGCGCCATCGCGGTGGCTACGACGCTGCCGCGCACGGCGATACACGGATCGTGCCGCCCGCGCAGCTCGTAGATCGCGTCTGCGCCGCGCACGTCCACGCTGTGCTGCGCCATGAAAATGCTCGGAGTGGGCTTAAAATGCGTCGCAATCTCGATAGGTGCGCCGCTACTTATGCCGCCTAGGATCCCGCCTGCGTTGTTGCTCGCGAAACTTGCGCCGATCTTGCCGCCGTTGGTGCGGATCGCATCCTTGCTAGCGCCCATGAAATCGTTATTTTCGCTGCCTTTTAGCGTGCTTGCCTTCACTCCCGCGCCGATCTGCACGGCCTTTACGCCGTTTATGCCCATCATCGCGCCCGCAAGCGTCGCATCCAGCTTACCATACAGCGGCTCGCCGAGCCCAGCAGGCACGCCCGTAACGCGCGTTATCACGCAGCCGCCGATACTATCGCCCGCATTTTTGACGCTTAGGATTAGTTCCTTCTGTGCGCCCTCCACAGCGGGATCGAGCGCGAAAATTTCGCTGTTTTGCACAAAGTCGAAGTCCAAATTTTCCGCGTAAATTTCGCCCACGCCGTAAACCCCACTTTTTACGGAAATTTTAAAGTGATTTAGCAAAATTTGCGCAAACGCTCCCGCGGCCACGCGTACGGCGGTTTCGCGCGCGCTTGCCCGTCCGCCGCCTCGGTGATCGCGCAGTCCGTATTTGGCAAAATACGAAAAATCGGCGTGTGCGGGGCGGAAAATATCCTTGAGATTTTCGTAGTCCTTTGAGTGCTGATTTGCATTGCGGATGATAAATCCGATCGGCGCGCCGGTGCTGCGACCGTCAAAAATTCCGCTTAAAATTTCGATCTCGTCGGCTTCTTTGCGCGGCGTAGCGTATTTGCCGCCCGGCTTGCGGCGGTCAAGCTCGCTTTGGATATTTGAAATCTCGATCGCCACGCCTGCCGGAAAGCCGTCCAAAACGCCGCCGATCGCCGCGCCGTGGCTCTCGCCGAAGGTGCTAAGGCGCAATCTCTCGCCGAAGGTGTTCATAGTGCGTCTCCTTGGTCGCCGCTGCTTTGCTTATCCGTATCGCGCACGCTTCGCTCATTGCTTTTTTTAGCGCTCGGCGTGCCGCCCGATGTGCCGGCACGGTCGCTCTTTTTGCCGCCTCTATCATTATGCTCGCTCTTTGTGCTGCCCCGCGCTCGTCCGCCGCCATTTCTTGAGCCTTTTTCACCGTTCTGAGCGCGGTTTGCGCCGCTTTGTGCGTCGCCGCATGCTGTTTGCTCGCCATTTGTCGCGCTAGTGCCGTGCGAGGCGCCGTTTTGTAAAAGCTCTATCGCGATTTGCGCGCATTTTTGCTCGGCTTCTTTTTTGCTAGCTCCCACGGCGGATGAGAGCCGCCTGCCGCCAACAAGCGCCGCCATTTCGAAGCTTTTTTTGTGATCGGGGCCGCTCGAGCCTAAAAGGACGTATTCGGGCGTGACGCCGAATTTTGCCTGCGTGAGCTCTTGCAGCGCGGTTTTGTAGTCTCGCACGAGCTCGTTAAAGCTGATGCGCGGATAGAGGATTTCTAAGATTGCGGTCGCGATGCGGGCGGTGTTTTGCAGCCCGCTCTCAAGATAGACGGCGCCCATTATCGCCTCAAAGGCGTCCGAAAGCAGCGATGGCTTCTCACGCCCGCCGTTGCGCTCCTCGGACAGCGACATATTCAGGTTCTCGCCGATGCCCAAAAATTTTGCAAATTTAGAAAAGCTGCTTTCGTTCACGAGTGCGGCGCGCAGCTTGCTCAGATCGCCCTCGTCGCTACTAAATTTTTTGAAAAGATACTCGCCCACGATCAGATCCATCACCGCATCGCCTAAAAATTCCAGCCTCTCGTTGTTATGCCCGTTTTTGGCGCTTTTGTGCGTAAGAGCGATCTTGAGGTGGGTTAAATTTTTAAATTTGTAGCCCAGTTTTTCTTGTAATTTTTCTAAATTTTGCATCTTTGCCCTTTTTTATAAAATTTTACAAAATCCGCGGCAGCTCGCACGCAAACGGCATCCGGTGCGAACAAAACCTACGCAAGCGAAGCGAACGAGCGCAAGCACAGCCCGCGCTAAATTTGTATTAACGCCGAATGAAACGCGCTAGCGCCAATCTGCGGCGAATAAAATTTAAACGTGCCCGCCAATTCTAACGCAAACCGCGCCGAAGCCCACTTGCCGCAAACGAAATCTACACTAAAAACAGACCCGCCGAGAATATAAGTCGCACTAAAGCCTGCTCGCTGCTAACGAAATCTCCGCCGAAGCTCGTCCGCTCATAGACCCAATCCACGCACAAATAAGTGCGAGCTTGCGCGAACGACGCAAATGAATAGAGCGCACCGAAGCCCGATTGTGTAAGCAAACGCACTAAAACCGACTTTAGCGATAAAATTTACGCCGAAGCGGCTCTGCGTGCAAAGCAAACGCGGGTAAATCTATGCTTAATCCGCGCAACCGCAAGCTTCGCCGCAGAATTTTAGCCCTTTATCGCTTCCGCCGCCGCGCGAGCCATAGCGTCGCACTCCTCGTTTTGCGGATGACCCGCATGCCCCTTGACCCACGAGGCTTTGATCTCGTGAGGTGCTGCCGCCGCAAGGTATCTGCGCCACAGATCCGCGTTTTTCTTGCCCTTAAAATCGGTAACGATCCACTTTGCAAGCCAGGAATTTACCGCTTTAACGACATATTCGCTATCGGTAAAAAGCTCGACGCGGCAGGGCTGCTTAAGCGCGCTAAGCCCCATTATAGCGGCCGTTAGCTCCATTTGATTATTGGTAGTCATCGCTTCCGCGCCGCTTGCCTTTTTTATCGCGTCGCCGTATTGCAAGATGTAAGCCCAGCCGCCCGCTCCAGGGTTTCCGAGACAGCTGCCGTCGCTAAAAAGTTTGACCGATTTCACCGCTTTTCTCCGAAATTTGCGCTCTAATCCCCATGCTGCCTAGCTCGTAGCAGACCGGGCAGCGGTGCGAGAAGAGCCCCACCGAGCTTTTGCACTTCGCGCAGGTGTAGCTAAAGCTAAGCCCCGCGTCCTCAAAGCCCGCGTCCTTCATAGCCATAAGCGCATTGATCTCAAAAATTTTACTCGCGCTCTGCGGCTTTTGATCGCTTTTTCCAAGCGCGTAAAAAAGCGCGTTGTATTCCGCATCCTGCGTATTTACCGCCGCAGGGGAATCATAGATCAGATCGATAGCCTGCTCGATCGGCGGGAAGCGGTCAAAGCCATCCATAGGCTCTTTGTTTTTGATAAAAAGCTCCATGCAGAACCGCCCCGCGCCTTTGAAATTTAGCTTTGAAATTTTAGCGATCTTTTTATTAAACGGCGTATTGGCGTCGTTTGCGATGATCTGGGCGCGCTCGAACTGGCTTTGGGCATATACTTCGGCGTCCTGCTCGCGCAGCGCGTCAAGCACCTCAAGCGCCTCATTAAAGCGCTTCAGCCGCTCATAAATCACCGTAAGATGCGTAAGAGCCTCTTTGTTTCTCGGGCGCAGCTTCAGCGCCTGCAAAAACACCTCTTCGGCGCGCCCTAAAAAGCCCGCTTTGAAATATACGATACCGAGATTGGTGAGGATAAACTCCCTCTGCACGCCGCCGCTAGCCTTGCCTAGCGCGATTAGATAAATTTCTATCGCGCGCTCGAAGTCGCCGCTTTTGACGAAAGAGCTAGCTAAAATTCCAAGCGTCGGGATGTCTATCTGCGGGCTTGCCAAAAGCTGCCTGTGCTCCGAGCTAAGCGCGTCTAGGGTGTCAAATTTTTTGATGAAATTCTCTAAACTCTGCCTCTCGTTTTTTTTAGAAAAAACTCCCCAAATGTAGCTTAGAATCGACACTAGCAAGATTATGCTTATCAGCATGATAAGCCCGAAAATCGGGTCGCGATCGTCTAAGAAAAAATTATCCAAATCAAACCTCGTCGCAAAAATAAAGGGCAATTATAGCAAAGTGCGGGTATAATTTCGCTTATGATTAAAAACGAAAGCATAGAAAATCTGCTGGCCACCGTAGATATCGTAGACGTCGTAGAAAAATATGTCCCGCTTAAGCGCAGCGGCGCAAATTTCGTAGGCGTCTGCCCTTTCCACGACGATTCGCACCCGAGCATGAGCGTGAGTTCAAAGCTTGGAATTTTTCACTGCTTTTCGTGCAAAGCAGGCGGAAACGCGATTAAATTTATCCAAGATTACGAAAAGATAAGCTTTCCCGAAGCGGTCGAAAAGCTTGCGGGGATGTATAATTTCGCGCTGCAATACACCGGCGCCAAAGTCCAGGAGCGCAGCGAAGAGAAGAAGGTGCTCGGGATTTTAAATGCCTACTACCAAAGCTGCCTTTATCAAAATCCTGTCGCCGTGAAGTACCTGCACGATCGCGGACTGAGCGATCAAAGCATTCGCAAATTCGGCCTTGGCTACGCTGGAGCTAGCGCGCAGACGATCAGGGTTTTGCAAAACGAAGAAATTCCGCCGCAAGACGCGCTAAATGCGGGCGCGGTGAAGCAAAACGAGCGCGGGCTTTATGCTAGCTTCATCGAGCGGATTACCTTTCCGATCTACAATCACGCGAGCAAGCTTGTGGGCTTCGGCGGTCGTACGATAAGCGATAACCCCGCCAAATACGTCAATTCGCCGCAGTGCGCGCTGTTTGATAAATCTAAAATTTTCTACGCATTCGACCTTGCGAAAAAAAGCGCGATCGCTAAAAAAACCCTCATCATCACCGAGGGCTACATGGACGTTATCATGCTTCATCAAGCGGGCATCGATAACGCCGTAGCGGTACTCGGCACGGCGCTGACGCCTGCTCATCTGCCGCTTATAAAGCGCGCGGAGCTTAACGTCGTGCTTAGCTTCGACGGCGACGCTGCGGGCATCAATGCGGCGATAAAATCGGCGCGGCTTTTGTGCCTGAATAAGATCGACTCAAGCGTCGCTATAATCGGCGGCGGCGCCGATCCTGCGGATATGATCGCGGCGGGCAAGGTACGCGAGCTAGAGCAAATTTATGCTAGCGGCATGGAAAGTGGGGAGTTTCTGATCCGAAGAATCGCTAAAAAATACGACCTCGCCCGCCCCGTGCAAAAAGAAGCGGCGCTAAATGAGATCAAAGAATTTACCGCAGCGCTCGGCCCCGTGCTCGCCGAGTCCTATCAGAGTTTAGTGGCGCAAATTTTAAACGTCTCGCCGGGCTCGTTCAATCTCGCTGACGGCGGTAAAAATTTCGGCGCGGACTTTGAGGGGCGAAATTTTAACGGCGGCGCGGATTTCGGCTCGCAAAATTTTAATGCAAGCGGAAATTTCGGCTCTTTCGAAGGGCGCGGTGCAGACGGCAGGGGCGGTGCGAGCGGGAGCTTAAACGGCGGAAATTTTGTTCGCACGCAAAACACGGCGCGCTACGAGAGCTCTGCGCCGCCTGCGGCTTCGGCGAGGGGTGGGCGGACGCTACTGCGCCGCAAGGAGATCGCGGAACTTCAGATCATAAAATCTATGCTGCTTGATGGCGAGATGGCACAGCTCGGGCTCGGCTGCTTGGAGCGGCGTGATTTTCGCATGCACGGCGATATTTTTGAGGCGTTTTTGGCTTTCGCTCGCAGCGGCGGGGATTTTAAAAATTTCATCGCGGGCGAGGACGGTAATGTAGACAGCGCCTCCGAAAATTTTACCGCAGACGGCGCTGGAGAAAATTTTATCCGTAGCGAGAGCGTAAATTTAAAAAGCGGCGAGAATTCTAGCGAGCAAAATTTTAACGGGCAGGGCTCCGCAAGCGTCGTAAATTTAAAAGATTCTGCGCAGCAGGGCGCAAACGGCGGCGAGAAGCAAGAGGGTGCAAATAACGGCGAGAAACGGAGCTCAAACAACGTCGCAAAGCAAGGCGAAAAGAAAGCTGCCGCTCAAAATGTTCAAAGCGCTCAAAGTATCCAAAATACTCAAAACGCCGAAAGCAAAGCCCTTGAAAATCTGCGCGCTCTAGCACTGGACGATGAAATTTTGCCGATCGGCGGCGCGGCACTTTTTAACGACGCGTGCAAAATTTTACGCCGCAACGCCCTGCAAGATCTGATGCAAAAGCTCAAAAACTCCGATGCGCCCGACAAGATCGAGCGTATCTTGGAGTATCAAAAAAAGATCAATCAACTCAAGTAAAGGAACGAAATGAAGGCATTGGCGCTCTTTAGCGGCGGGCTTGATTCCATGCTCGCGATCAAACTCATCGTCTCGCAAGGCATCGAGGTGCTCGCGCTGAATATGGATATCGGATTTAGCGGTAAGGACGATAAGAGCGAGATTATGCGCCGCAGAGCCGCAGCCGCGGGGGCAGATTTTAAAAGCGTCGATATCAGAAGCGAATATCTGCGGCAGGTGCTTTTCGAGCCCAAATACGGCTACGGCAAGCACTTTAACCCCTGCATCGACTGCCACGGATATATGTTTAAGACCGCGCTTGCGATGCTGCAAAGCGAAGGGGCGAGCTTCATCATCACTGGCGAGGTGCTCGGACAGCGCCCGATGAGCCAACGCGCGCAGGCTCTAGCGCAGGTCGGCGGGCTTAGCGGCGATGAGGAGGGGCTGATACTGCGTCCGCTGTGCGCGAAACTGCTGCCGCCCACGACGCCTGAGATCAAGGGCTGGGTCGATAGGGGCGCGCTGCTTGATATCAGCGGGCGCGGGCGGGCTAGGCAGATGCAGCTGGCGGCGGAGTTCGGCTTTGAGGATTACGAAACGCCCGCAGGAGGCTGTCTGCTGACCGTGCAGAGCTTCAGCGAGCGGATCAAGGATGCGGTAAAATTTGAAAAGATCGAAACGCCCGCGGACGCTGAAATTTTAAAATTCGGTCGCCATCTGCGCCTGCCTGAGGGCGCGAAGCTCATAATCGGGCGAGATGAGAGCGATAACAAAAAGCTTGCCGAAGTGCAAAATCCGAAATTTAGCGAGATAAAATTTAAAGATGACGTCGTGGGCGCGCTAAGCCTCATAAGCAGGGGCGCGAGCGAGGCGGATAGAGAGCTTGCGGCGAGTCTGGCGCTGACATACGCCAAAACGGATGCCGCGCGCAGCTACGCCCTGCTCATAGAGGGCAGCGAGCTGAGCGCAAGCCCCTTTGAGAGCAAGGATGCCGCCCGCGAGTATTTTGTGTGATAGGCCTATAAGGATTCGAATGTAATATGGAGCTTGAACGTTTTCCTGGTATAAACATTATAGTTGAAGAAAAACGTGTTATTTTCGAATTAAAAATTAAAAACCAAAAATCTGTATATATGTGCCACCCATTTACAAATAACACTGGAGGTATTGCGTTTGTTGATAGCATAAAATTCTTAGAATTATGGCGTAATAGTAAAATTGATGTAGATAAAGAAATAAGCAATAAAACGGAAGATGGTTGGCGAGACGATTACAAATATAGTTGGGCAGAAGAGGGCTTTAAACAGGGTCTTGGTAATCCTGTGCCATTGGCTAGAGTTTGTTGTTATTCTGATGAGTATTATGTACCAATAAAAGCAAGATGTATTCCGTTTTTTAAAAAGAAATATGTGAAAGAAACAAAATACGCTTGTTCATTTTCTGACGGAATAACACGTACTATTTGGCTGCTTTCTAATGGAGTAAAATCATTTCCAGTACATTTAAACTCCTCCGATGAGACAAAAATATTGGCAAAATTTGCAGGTATTACAGAAAATTCTTATTATATAAAGACAGAAATTCAAAGTGAACTGAATTTATGGGATAAGAAATGATATATAAAATTTTAGTCATAAATTTATGGAATTTTAGTTAAAATCCTTTCATCAAAATTTCGCGTAAAAGCTCTGCGAAAATGTCAAATTTAGGAGAATCCTTGAAGCTTCAAATGTCCTTGATGTCGGTTGCCTGCGTCGTAATCATCCTGGCTGGTCTTAAAGCCGCGCAGGCTATCGTCGTGCCATTTTTGCTAGCTATTTTCATCACGGTGCTTGTATCGCCACTGGTGCTTTACGTCCAAAAGATCCGCGTCGGGCGTGTTTTTAGCTTCCTCATCATTACTTTCGCTTTCGTGGCGATTATAGTGTTTTTCGGTGCGGTCATCTTCGATGCGATCAAGGAATTTTCAGCGCGCCTGCCCGAGCTTCAAGCAAAATTTGAAGAGGTGCTAGGAGGCGTGAGTGCGAAGCTCTCTCGATTCGGCATAGAGCTTAACGCCGCAAGTCTGGGCATCGATCCGAGCGAAGCCGCCGCGCAGCTATCTGCGCTACTGCGCAAAACAGGCTCGATAGTCTCGACGGGATTTTTCATTTTTATAATGGTTTCATTTATGGTCTTTGAAAGCTCCGTAATAGACGAAAAAATCCGCTATTTTTCGCAAAGTAGCCGTGCTACGCACACTTTCGTGAAGAAATTTGCCTCCAGCCTCAAAAAATATCTACTAATCAAAACTATCGCTTCAGCTTGCACCGGCGCGCTCATCGGACTTGGGCTGTGGGCGCTCGGAGTTCCTTATGCTGCGCTATGGGGGATTTTAGCTTTCGTGCTAAATTTTATTCCTACGATAGGCTCGATCGTAGCGGTCTTTCCGACGCTTTTCGTGACGCTAGCTACGATGGATATAAGCTCTAGCATCTGGACTATCGCAATCTATTTAGTCGTAAACGTAGCGATCGGAAATATCATCGAGCCGCGATTTTTAGGGCAAGGGCTCGGGCTTTCAACGATCAGTGTGCTTGCAGGACTACTGCTGTGGGGCTTCGTGCTTGGTATCGGCGGGCTATTTTTGGCTGTGCCGCTTACGATGAGCTTGCAAATCGCGCTTGCTTCAAACGACAAAACACGCTTCATTGCGACTCTATTAAGCAACAAGGTCGAGAGATAAAGCGAAATTCCGCGGAATTTAAAATTCTATAAATTTTAGCTTGAGCGCGCTCAAGAGTATTTTTGTCTCTTTTAGATAAAATCTGCCCCAAAGGATCAAAGATGACGAGTGAAAAATTTATTTACGAAGTAAACACGGTGACGAAATTTATTCAAATTTACTGCGATGGCAAGCATGCGGATGCGCCTAAAAAAGATGGCGCTGTGCTTCATGACTACAAAGACGATAAGGGGCTCGTGCAGACCCACTTTCATCTCTGTAGCGACTGCGAGCGGATGCTACGTTACGCCTACGCGCGCCTGCGCGCCTGCCCGCATACCGAAAAGCCACGCTGTCACCACTGCCCGCATCCGTGCTACGAGCGTGAAATGTGGGTAAATATGGCTAAGATGATGAAATATAGCGGCATGAAGCTTGGGCTTACGAAGATCAAAAAGATTTTTTCGTTTAGAAAAAGCTAATTTGTGCGGGCAATTTAGTTAAAGTTTGCGGGTAAAATTTATCTCTGCAAACCCGCTTCATCTCTACACAAAAAAGTATAAAAAAGCAGCGTGAGAACAAGCGTAAAAAAGATATAAAAATCAATCAAAATACTAAATCTTAGCGCCTAAAATTCTGCCTTGCAAACGCAAATCCTCCGCAATCCTTGATAATAAATAATTAAATTTGAGTTTATAGTTTTAAGTTAGAATTGTGCCCAATCAAAGGAGAAAATATGAAGGTCATTACCATCGCGATCGTTAACGGCAAGGTCGTAAACGAAAAAGAGCTGATCGCAGGCATCATCGACTACGACGATTTTACCGCAGTCGCCGAGCAGCTCCGCAAAGCACTGAAATCCTCTTATTTTACGGCCAACGAGCATGCTAGAATTTATAAAAAAATCAGCGCCGAGACGGGCTTTAGACGCGTGCGATTCGACTACAAACCGTATAAAGATAAAATTTCAAACCTCATCGCCCAGGGCTACACCGTCAAGGCGATCTTAAAAAAGATCGGCGAGGAGGACGAAGCGTTTAAAAGCGCCGTCACCGCCGCAGGGCTTACGCACTTTATCTCCGTGACATTCAAAGATGAAAAAACAAGGCTTCGCGCAACCGCCAAAAAAAGCGAGGATTTCTTATACGCGTATCGCTTCGAGATCAAGAAAATGCACTTCCAAGGCGTTAGCAATAAAGAAATTTTAAAGTATATGAAATCTCAATACGAAAAGGATTTTGCAAAAGTAAGCGAGCGCGATCTTGCCGCTTTTATCGAGGCAAACGCCGTGCTTGATACCGACCGCAAACTCTCGCTGTATAAAAAGCCGAGCCTTTATGATCCGCATTTTAGCGAGATTATGAAGCTTTACGCAAGCGGCATGCGCGTCTACGATATCTGGAAGACGCTTAAGGCCAAATACCCCGAGCTAGCCAAGCTTCAAGCGCCGAGCCTTTATCAGTTCATCGCAAATAACGCTCTTGGCAAAGCTAAATATATGCAAAAAGACTGATATGTTCGCGCTTCTTTCAAATTTTACTTTCAAATTTAAAATTTCGCCGCGATAAAGATCGATAAAAGCCGGTGAAATTTCGATGAAAACCTGCGTCATTCTCTGCGGCGGCAAAAGCTCGCGTTTCGGCAGCGACAAAACGCTGTTTCCATTCCGCGGGCATCCCAGCATGACGCACTTTCTTTTCTCGCGCCTAAGCCGCGAGTTTGAGCGGGTTTTCGCCTGCGCCAAAAGCCCTAAATTTAACCCGCCGCTTCCTATGATCTACGACGAATTTGAGGAATTTTCGCCGATGGGCGCGCTGTATTCGGCGCTGAAACCATTTAGCGGCGAGCGCATTTTTATTATCCCCGCCGATATGCCATTTGTAGAAATTGCCACCATTCGCGCGCTTAGCGAGCAGGAGGGGCAAATTTGCGTAGCGGGCGACGACCTGCACAGACACAGCCTGTGCGGATTTTTTGACGCAGATCTCGCGCCGCGCGCGCTTGAGCTCTACCGCGCAGGAGAGCATAAGATCGGCGCACTCATCGGATCTGCAAATTCCAAAGTGCTAAATTTCAAAAACAAAGAGCAGTTTTTAAATATAAATTATCAAAACGATTTAAAGGGCGTAGATGAAATTTAAAGCTTTAGCGCTCGCGCTTTGCGCTATGAGCCTAGCCGCGCAAGACCTGACCGAGCTGTACGCAAAGGCCGGCGAATACGAGGCCAGGGGCGATTACAAAAATGCGATGATCTATTACAAAAAGATCGCCGCGGCAAGTCTAGCGGAAAGGGGCGAAAAGTCGCGCCGAAATTCTACGGAAACAAATTCTATCGCGCCCGCAGAAAACCGCGCTTCGCACGATGATACCGCCGTTTTAAACTCTGCGGTGCCGCAAAATTCTTTAGCACAAAATTCCGCCATGGCGGAATCCAGCGCGCTAAATTCCGCTGCATCAAATTTCGCAGACGCAGGCTCGGCTGAGTCAGGCTCCGCGTCAAATTTAACATCGAATTCCGCCTCGCTCTCGCAAAATTCCACTGCGCTGGATTCCACGCCGCAAGGCGATCAAAATGGTCGAAATTTTGGATTTTTAGGGCTTAAATACTACGAGCCGATCTATATGCTCTTTACTCACGATTTTAGCAAAAAACCCGATCGCAAGGCGGATGAGCTGCATTTTGAGTTTAGCTTCGAGCGCCCGATTGCCTACGACGCGCTGGGACTTGGAGAGAAAATTTCGTTTGCTTACGCGCAAAATTCCTGGTGGCAGATCACGCAGGATAGCGCCCCTTTCCGCGAGAGTAACTACCGCCCCGAGCTTTACGTTAGCGCGCCGGTGCCGTTTGCGGACGAGTTAAAATTAGGCGCAATGCACGAGTCAAACGGCAAGGGCGGCGAGGAATCGCGCTCATGGAATAGGCTCTACGCCCAAAGTACCTGGAGTGCGGACGGATTTTCTATCACCCCCAGAGTGTGGTATGCGTTTTGGCTGGACCGCACGAACGAGGACATCGCGGATTATATGGGCTACGGCGATCTGCGCGCGTCATACACCTTCGGCAAACAACGACTTAGCGCTCTGTGGCGAAACAACCTGCATTTTGACGGCAGTAACCGCGGCGCGATCGAGCTAAACTACAGCTTCCCGATCTTTAATAGCGGATTTTACGGCTATCTGCGCTACTTCAATGGCTACGGCGAAAGCCTCGCGGATTATAAACGCAGTGTCAATAAGATCGGCATCGGGCTTTCTTTCGTAGAATTTTAATGCCATCTGCACCGAGTTGCGGGCCAAATTTAAACTCACGACTCGTTGTGCGTCTTAAAATCGCATCAAATTTCAACCGCTTTTAAATTTCTTAGAAATTAATATTGTTTTAGCTAAAATCACAGATTAAATTTTAAACAAAAGGATCAAAAAAATGGCACAAATTCAAGAGGCCGAGTTCATCTGGAAAGACGGCAAACTAATCCCCTGGGCGGAGGCCACTACCCACGTTTTGACGCATTCTCTGCACTACGGAAACGCCGTATTTGAGGGCGTACGCGCTTATAAAACCGACAAAGGCTACGCGATTTTTCGCCTAGACGAGCACACTGCCCGTCTTGAAATTTCGGCAAAACTCTGCCTAATCAAGCTTCCGTTTAGCTTCGAGCAGCTTCGTCAGGCCCAGATCGACGTTGTCGCGAAAAACCGCTTCGATCAGACCGTTTATATCCGCCCGCTAGCGTACTTCGGCTACGGCTCGATGGGCGTTTCGTCCAAGGACTGCTCTGTAAATGTCGTCGTCGCAGCGTGGCAGTGGGGCGCGTATATGGGCGAAGAGGCGCTACGCAAGGGCATCAAAGCCAAAATTTCATCGTGGATAAAGCCGGCGCAATTTTCGATGATGGCAAAAGCCAAAGCGAGCGCGAATTATTTCAACTCGCAGATGGCAAATTTCGAAGCGGTCGATGCGGGGTACGATGAGGCGATACTGCTCGATCCGCAGGGCTTCGTCGCGGAGGGGCCGGGCGAGTGCCTATTTATCGTAAAAGATGGGCTCATCATCACTCCGCCGAACGACACCAGCTTAGAGAGCATCACTCAAAATTCGGTCATAGAAATCGCGCGCAGCCTGGGCTACGAAGTCCGCAGAGAGCGCATCGCTCGCGATCAGCTCTATGCCGCTGACGAGGCGTTTTTTACCGGCACCGCCGCGGAGGTCACGCCGATTAGCAACATCGACGGCAGGATCATCGGCAAGGGTGAGATGGGCGAGGTCACGAGCCGCTTGCAGAAGGCGTATTTCGCTGTCGTTACGGGCAAAGACCCGAAATTTGAGCACTGGCTCACTTACGTTAAATAAGGACGCGCATGCCTGCGGATTTGAATGATTATTTTAATAAGAAAAACAGCGACAAAAAAGGCGGGAATTTAAATTTTAAAATTCCTAATTTCGGAGGGATGGGCAAGTTTAGCGGCGTGCTTTACGTGATAATCGCGCTAATCGCGCTGCTCGTGATTGCAAAGCCCTTCGTTACGATCCAATCGGGCGAAGTGGGGATCAAGTCAAATTTAGGTAAATACGATCCGACGCCTCTTGGCGCGGGACTTCACTTTTTCGTGCCGTTCATACAAAACATCTTCGTAGTCGATACCCGTATGCGTATCATCAACTACACCAGCAGCGAGGATTTGAGCTCGGATATACCGGCTAAAAGCGGCGCGGGCGGCATCATCCGCAAAAATTCCCTCTCTGTTTTGGATTCGAGAAACTTGCCCGTCAGCATCGACATAACCGTGCAATACAGGCTCAACGAAGCTACGGCGCCCAACACGATCGCCGAGTGGGGCTTTTTGTGGGAAGACAAGATCATCGATCCGCGCGTAAAGGACGTCGTACGTAGCGTCATCGGCAACTACACCGCCGAGGAGCTGCCGACCAAACGCGACGAGATCGCTAAAGCGATCGACGACGGCATCCGCAAAAATATCGAAGCGCTGGCGAATTCGCCCGTGGATCTGCTAGCCGTGCAGCTTCGCGAGATCATCCTACCGGCGAAGGTAAAGGAGCAGATCGAGCGCGTGCAGATCGCCAAGCAGGAGGCCGAGCGCACCAAATACGAGGTCGAGCGCGCAAACCAAGAGGCTCTTAAAAAGGCAGCTCTTGCCAAAGGTAACGCAGACGCCGTTAAAATCGAGGCTCAAGGTCGCGCCGATGCCGCCAAGATCGAAGCCGACGCGCAAGCCTACGCCAACAAAGAGATCGCAAAGAGCTTGGATGCAAATCTTTTAAGCCTCAAGCAGATCGAGACGCAGGCTAAATTTAATGAGGCGTTGCGCGAAAACAGCGACGCGAAAATTTTCCTAACGCCGGGCGGCGCGGTACCTAATATCTGGGTCGATACGAAAGATAAGGCGAAGCAAAGCGCCATCGAGCGGGAAAATTAAAATTTCAGGCAGTTATACGCCCCGATTTCGCGAACTAAATTTAATAGCGAGTTGCTCCGGGCGAATAAGATTAACTCGCGACTTCGTGAGTTAATCTTAGCGGCGAGTGCGAAAGCTTGTGATAAACAGAACTCGCGCTCGTCGTAACTTGAGCCTAGCGGTCGCTTAAAATTTAGCCGCTAGATTTGTCCTTTAAATTTACGAGGCGTGCCGCTTCGTAAATTCATAACTCAAATTCCGCGTGCGGCGGCTAAATTTAAGGCGCGTGACTTCGCAAACTAAGGATCAAAGATGAAGGTAGATTGGCAAAAATTAGGCGGGCTGCTCCCTGCGATCGTTCAGGACGCGGGTGACGACGCGGTTTTGATGCTCGCGTATATGAACGAAGAGGCGCTAAGCCTGACGCTGCGTACCGGCTACGCGCACTACTTTTCGCGCAGCAAGGGACGCATCTGGAAAAAGGGTGAAGAGAGCGGTCATGTTCAGCTTGTGCGAGAGGCGTTTTTGGACTGCGACAACGACGCGCTGCTGCTTAAAGTCGAGCAGTGCGGCGGATCCGCCTGCCACACGGGCGCGCGAAGCTGCTTTTTCAAAGAGATTTCTCTGCAAAAATACGGCGAAAATGTGGGGAGCTCGAGTGCTTGCGGCGCGATAAATTTTGCAGAGTACGGCTCTGCAGCCTCTCTCGTGCAGAAACATTCCGCGAATTCCCGCGCAGGGCAGAATTCCGCTTCTTGCGACGGCTCGGTGGATTACGCGCCCCAAAATTCTATTGCCCGTGACGGCTCGCAAAATTTTATGCCTCAAAATTCCACTGCCTCTTGCGATCGACAAAGCTCTGCGACACAAAATTTTACGGCAGCAAATTTCATCGCGACGAATTCCGCCGCAGAGCGCAGCGAGCAAAATTTAGACGCCGCCGCGCAAAATTCCACGCTCGAAAGCTCCACAGAAAAAGGCCCGTACGGCATTTTGGACGAAATTTATCACGTCTGCTTGGATCGCAAACTAAACGGCGAGCCCGCGCTCTCCTACGTCGCCTCGCTCTACGCGAAGGGCGAAAACGCCTATCTCAAAAAGATCGCCGAGGAGGCGTGCGAGTTCGCGCTGGCGTGCAAGGACCTCTCGCGCAGCGAGCTTTACGCAGACGTCGCGCGTGAGAGCTTCGGCGAACACAGAGTGGGCGAGCCGCGATACGATGTGATTTACGAGGGAGCCGATCTTTTATTTCACCTTCTGCTCGCACTTACGGCGCACAATATCCACCCGGACGCCCTACTTGACGAGCTAGCGCGCAGGCAAGGGCAAAGCGGCATCGAAGAAAAGCGTCGTCGCGAAAAAAGCTAATTCTGCCTTGCGGCGACCGCGAGTTTATTTAGAGCAAAGCACGCCTGAAGCGAGCCGTAAAACTCGGAGGCGATTTTACGCCGCGGACGCAAATTTAAAGGTCGATAATGAACGAAATTTTAGAGCGAATTTACGAAATAGAAAACATCGCCGAATTAGAAATTTTTCTGCGCGCTTGGGATCGAATTTTAATCCGCGAGCGGCTGCTAGGCGAATTTGACCGCTACGCCTTTTATAAAAACGCTAGCGAGTGGAACAGGGCCGTTAAAATTTGCGAATGCCTAGCGATCGTAGGCTGGGACGAGCGCGAGAGCTTAGAAGCGCTGCGCGGGAAATTTTACAACGGGCAGCCCGCGACCTATTTTTTAAATGCGCACGGCGAGCCGCGCTTTGTAGAAGCTACGTGGTCGAAACGCAAAACTGGGCTAAGTATGCAAGACGACGATACGTTCTTTCACGAAAGCCCGGACGCGGCGGGCAAAACGCTCGCACGCCCCGTAAAAGAGGACATTTGTGACCTCAAGCTAAATAGCCAGCGCAACTGGATAGCCAAAAATCCGGTCCGCATCACGCGCGCTATCAGCAACTGCTACGAAAACTCGCGCGCCGCGATAGAAAGCCTATTTGAGGATCTACAACCGGCGCTTAATGCTAAAATACGCCCTAAAAATTTACGGCTGCGCGATCAACTACATAAAGCTATCGTGCGCATTTAGCTTCTCGGATGACGGCTGCAAAACAAACTACATCATCGCGCCCGATAAGCCGCGCCTAAGCTCGCAGCGCGCCTGGGAGCTGATACACGAAATGATGAGCGAGGAGCAGAGGCGCGCGGGCGGTTACTATCTGCGAAATAGATTTGAGTATTCGCCGTTTAGAAAAGATACGGGCAAAACGGGCGCGCTGATACATTTCGAGCGCGAGTTTAGCGAGCTAGCGCCCATGGAGCAAAAGCGAAAGGTGGGCGAGTATTTTTTGACGGCGCTAAAGCAGATCGCGCAAAAGCAAAGCAGGCTTAAGTATGATTTCGCCGCGATGATAGAGGATTTTAGTAAAATTTTAGGCGAGTGGACGGCGGCTGAAATTTAGCGTGCGGCGGCGCGGCGCCTTAAAACACATCGGCGGCGTGCAAATCCGCGCGTAAATTTCAGCGCCTTGCGTAAATCGTAAAATTTCACTAAAATTTTAAAATCAAATTTAAAGGATAGATGATGAGGCAGATCACGATGCAGGAGGCTTTGGACGCGATTAGCGAGCGCTACTGCAAAGGCCATCACTACGAAAACGTAGCACTCACCGATGAGATGGTGCGCCGCATCTGCGAGGTAAAAAGCCTCATAAATATGGGCTTTATAGCCACGGCGATTACGGACACGGCGCTACAGCATCTAGCCACGCTGCCGAAGCTTGCGTATCTGTTTTTGCAAGATAGCGATAAGATAAGCGGCGAGGGCTTTAGATACTTTGCAGAACACGCCAAGCTCGAACACATCGGTATCGAAAACGTTAGCATCACGGATGAGGGGCTAAAAGCGATCGTGCAAATCCCGAAGCTAAAATCGCTGCGCCTGGTCAATTCGCGCGTGAGCTTTGCGGGGCTGCTAGCCGTAGCGGATACGAAAATCCAGTTTTATCTAGACGGCGGGCAGTTTAGCAAGGAGCAGATTGCGGAGTTTGAGCAGGCGCAAAGAGACGCCGCAAAGAACAAAAAGAAGCTCGATCCAGATGACCTGGCGGCAGCGCAGAGTGCGCTTTTAGAATTTTTCACGGCGATGAGCGAGTGGGAGAAATTTGCCACATCGCGAATTGATGATCTGGACGACGGCGAGGTGCAGCGCAGATGCGACGAACTCTTTGCGCGCTACTGCACGCCCGTTAGGCGCAGCGGCTTCCGCCCCGAGGGCATTTCGTTTTCGATGGCGGAAGGCGGCACCTACGGCGGATACGAGCTAACGGACGCCGAATGCGAGAGCAAAAATAAAATTTACATCTACGCCAAGGACGAACACGGCTTTGCGCGCCGCTTCCTACTCGTGCGTAAGGACGGACGCTGGCTCGTAGACAGATGCCAAGGCATGGACGGCAAAAACCGCGGGCTGTAAAATTTGAGCGCGAAACGGAGCTCAAATTTCATCCGCGACGCGACTGCAGAGATAAAATTTAGCCTGCCGAGGACACTGTGATAAAATTTCATCGGCGCTGCAAAAACAAAGATAAAGAGGGCAAATGAGCGGTAAAATTTCTGCGTACGACGCGCACGGCGATCAAAGAAAGGCGCGAATGAAAAGGCGAATTTTCTCCGAGCTGGGCGGCTTCGTGATAAAGGGTCCTCGCGCTGCTAGCGCGCTATCTGGATGAGTACGGGCTTGCGAACGGAGACGTTCTTGCTTATTTTACGCAGACCGAGCACGAGAACGCGGTCACAAGAGAGGGCATCGCCGTGCCGATATTGGGCGTTCGCAGCGATTATTACGATTTTGCGGTTACCGTGGGCGAGGCGGATGAGAAGATATTCGCACAAAACGGAGCGGAAATCATCTCTCGCGGTTGGGTCTTTCACTCATCAGGCACGCTAAAGATCGCAGGCATCGGCTATTTGAAAGATATGAGCCGCATCGGCGAGCAAAACAGCCTAAGCTTTAAGTTAAAGCGCGGTCGGTACCGCTTGGAAATTTTAGGCGGATACAGAAGCGCAAATTTTAACGGAGAGCCCGCTTCCTGCGACGATACGCCCGTTTTTCATCTGCGGCTTACGCCTTCCGCCGAGCCTAAATTTAGCGGCGATTTGGAAACGCCATTTTATTTTTAGCCGAATTTATAAAATTTCGCGCAAAATTTCTCTTTAATGCGCGACGGGTAGGCAAATTTATAAATTTAGCCGCATTTAACCGCTGCGCTGAGTAAGATGCTATAATCGGCGCCAAATTACGGGAGGCGAGATGATTTTTGACGAACTTATGGATGCGCTGGCGAAAAACGGCTGGCAGATACGGCGTAGGGATGAAATTTGCTCGCCGCAAAGCGAATTTTTGGGCGGCAGATTTAAAAATTTAAGCGAAGATTTTTACCGCTTCGTTTGCTCTTTTGAGACTTTGCATGACGCTGCGGACGCCGTTTGGTTTGTGTCTGCTAGGGATTATGCGTCGTCAGGCGCGGACGAGGCGGAATTTTGCTACGGAGATTTTGAAAAAGATAGCCTGGAATGCGCGGCTAATGATGCGGAAAGAGCCGCCGTGAGCGCGTTTTGGAGCGGGTGCTTGCCGTTTTTGTTTTCGGTCAGGGGCGAGCGCTGCTTCGCGGGCATCCTCGCGCAGGGTGCGGACGCGGGCAGGATCGTATTCGGCGCGGAACCGATCTATGAGGATACCCTGGTCATCGCGCATAACTTCGAGGAGTTTATCACCCTATTCCTTGCCGCACTCACGGATAAAAGCGCCGCGAAATATCCGCTTTCTTGCTTTGTATAACGTAGAATTTACTTGGATAATTTTAAGCTTAGTATAACTGCTTTAACCTTATCTTGGTTTAATTATATTATTAAATTCTTT
>NZ_CALLWC010000017.1 GCF_938015785.1 uncultured Campylobacter sp.
CTGATGATATGGCTGCTATCGCTGCGCTGGATACAGGCAAGACGCTATTTTCCGACCACGCAGATCCCGAGCGCGTAAAGTGGATAATACATGCCTTTGATAAGTAAAATTTATTAAATTAAAGCGGATTGCATGCTTTAAAATTAAGCTGTGAGCGTGCAATCCTTGCTATTAAATTTAAACCTGAACGAGATCAGAAATAGAGCTTGTAGCGATAAATTAGCCCGCTTGCTCAAGCGGTGTTGATGGTGTAGCTTGCTATTTTATATATTTTCTGTGGGAAGCCGCCTTGCCTTTGTCCGCTTTAATCTCAAATTTACCCTTTATTTTATACAATCTTTAAAATTTACCGCAAAGGAATTTTATGAAAATCGCTAAAATTTTTAAAGCTTTAGCCGCCGTTTGTCTGCTTGGCTCGGGTGCAAACGCGCTGGAGGAGGGCGTTAATTATCAAGTGCTACAAAAGCCGCTAAACGTGCCGAAAAACAGCGTCGTCAAAATTTTTAACTACGAGTGCCCGCACTGCTATACGTTCGACAGGACGGTCACACCGCAGTTGATGAAAAAGCTTGAGGGGACGGAGTTTTTGCCGTGGCACCTAAAGACCAAGGGCGTGTTCGGACAGACCGCAAGTGGTATATTCGCAGCCCTCATCGTGCTTGATGAAAAGGACGACGTGAGCCTGCTAAGCGACGAGTCGAAATTTAAAAAAGCGAAATTCGCGATTTACAAAGCGATCCACGACAAAAAGGATGATTTTGGCGGCGGTAGCGATAAGCAAAGGTTCATCAAAACCGCGCTAGATACCGCCGGCGTGAGCATGAGCGAATACGAAGCGGCGCTTGCCAGCAAAAAGGCGCAGGCCCTGCTCGCGCAGTGGGACGCGGGCTACGAGGTCGCGGTGATTTCAGGCGTGCCAGCGTTCGTCGTGAGTGGCAAGTATCTCTTAAACACGGCTTCGTTCGGCTCCGTCGATGAAATGGCTGCCGCGGTAAAAGAGCTGCTGGCGAAATAGGTTTCGCCGCGCCAAAGCAAGCTTTGTTTTACGCGCTGCATTAAATTTAGCCACAGCGGCAGGGTTCTAGCAAATTTTATCGCTAGCCGCGCGGAACAATAACGATTAAATTTTACGTTTTCAAAGCGCGGGTTTCGGCGGGTAAGGTTTGAGCCAAAATTTACAAATTTGACTTCAAATTCTGAACTCAAAATTTCAAGGCGAAGTATCGCGAGATGGATTTAAGGGTTGCGACGTAAAAATTTAGCGTGGGCTGGACAAGGTAGTCCGCCGAGCTAAATTTTTACTAGCTCCGTTAAAGACGCTCGCGAGGCAAGCCGCAAAGTTAAATTTGATCGCCGCTTAGTAGTATGTACCCGCTTTCGCTAATGTTTTTAAATTTAACCCCCAGCTCCCGCTTCAGCCTTAGTACGACGTTTTGTATCGCGCCCTTGCTCGTTTGCTCGCCCTCGTAGACGAACTCCTCGATCATCTCGTAGCTCACGAGCTTGTTTAGATTATACGCAAAGAGCCAAAAGAGCTTGTTTTGCAAAAATGATAGATAAATTTCTTCGCCGTTTTTGTAGATCTTTTCTTTGGCGAGATTTATGCTCGTTTGCGGGCTCAGGTGCACGAGCTTTTCGTCCTTTTCGTAGGTTAGAGCCACGAGCAGACGGCAAAGCGCGGCGATATCGACTGGCTTTTTTAGAAACGACGCCGCGCCGTGCTCGATGCTTTTGATGAGGTTGTCGTCGGTGTCGTAGGAGGTAAAGACGATAAATTTTTGCGCGGGCTTTATGCGCATCATCTCCTTCATCATCTCAAAGCCGTTCATCGCGGGCATGTGGATGTCGGTGATGACGATCGTAGGGGCTAGCTTTTTAAAGCGCTCCAGCCCCTCTAGCCCGTCTGCCGCGCCCCAGACGCTTAGGCAGTAGGGTTTTAGCCCGCCTATTAGCAGCTCCCTTGCGATCTCGTCGTCCTCGACGATGAGGACGCTCAGGTCTTTAAGTAGCTTCAAATGCTCTTGCATCTCACTCCTTTAAATTTATCTCAAAGCCGAGCTCAAACGTCGTCGGATCGCCCGCGCTTAGCAGCCTGATGTCGCCTGCGAGCTTTTCGTTTGCTAGCTTTTTGCCAAAATACAGCCCGATACCGCTTCCTTGCTTTTTGGTGGTTTTTGGCTGGGTTAAAATTTTATCCCGAAGCTCCTTGCTCACGCCGCTGCCGTAGTCCGTGACGGCTATCTTGCACATGCCGTTTTCAAATTTGACGTCCAAAAAAACCTGCCGCTTGGCGATTTCGTCTTTGTATCGCTCCACAACCGCGTCCTTGGCGTTGTGTATGAGGATGAGTAAAATTTGCTGCACGATGCCCATTCGCTGCGTGGCCTCTTCGTCTTGAAACTCGCGCAAGCTTACCGTGACGTTTGCCTTGCTAAGCTCGGTGTGCATGAGTTTTAGCAGGTCTTTGATGCAGCGCTGCACGCTAAATTTTTGCGGACTGTCGCTCGTTTTATAGAAATTTCTAAAAATCTCGATCGTATCACTCAAAAGCACGGTCGCAGCCTGGCCTTTTTGCAGCATATGCTCTAGCGTCGCGGCGTCTAGTTTGCCGTCTTTTTGCAGCATGAGCAGGCTTGAGATCATCAAATTTAGCGAATTAACCGGCTGGATAAACTGATGATTTATGCCGCTGATTAGCTCGCCCGCCTCGCTCATACGGGCTTTGTGCTTGAGTAGGGCCTCGTAGTCGTCTTGCAGGTTTTTGATTTTTGAGTACATAAAGTTATGGAGGAAATTCGCCACCAGCGCCAGCTCCGCGAACGCAAAAAGCAGGATAAGGGCGTTTTTTAGCGCGGAGTTAAGCAGTGCGGCGAGCTCTTTTTCGTTATCGGTGCCTGCGCCGATGAACCAGTTTAGCGTGGGGATCTCGGCGACGGAGATGAAATTTGATCCGATATTTAGGCTCGTGATGTCCTCGTCACGCAGGAAAAGCTCTTTAAATTTATCCTCGATCTGCTTTTTTAGCGCCGCATCCTTCATCGGCGTTAAAATTTCGCCGCCGTGCGTGACGATAAAGGCGTATGAATCGGGCGCTAGCTTAAATTTCTCCATATTTTTTAGTATGTTTTGCAGTTTCACCACGCCGCAAAATACCCCCGCAAACGAGCCGTCATCCATAACGGGCACGCATAAATTTAGCGTCGGCTCGCCTAAAATTTTATGGCGCTGCATAAAATTTACCGTGGGCGCGAGCGTGCTTTTGGTCTCCTCAAACCAAACAAGCCCCGTGCGCAGGTTCTTTGGCATCGCTTCATCGTCGCCTAGCTCCTTGCCGTCTACGAATATTTCTCCGTCCTCGCGCAAAAACTGCAAGGCGTCAAATTCCGCGGAGTTTTCTTTGAAAAGTCGTATGAAGTCGCCGAGCTTTTCGTCGTCTCGTATCGCGCCTGCGTTTTGCATAAATTTAGCCGCGCGCACCAGGGAGTGCAGCCGCTCGTCTAGCCAAAACGAGAAATTCCCGACGATATTTTCGCTCGCGGCGATCTTGTTTTTATCCGCGAGCGCCGTGATCTGCGCCTTGGCGTCCTCGTAGTTTTTTACACCCAAAAGTACTACGAAAAGGCTTGCGAAAATGATGATGAAGTAAATTTTAAAATTATGTTCGTGTAAGGCTTTCATGCGCCCAGTATAGCAAAATCGGTCTAAATTTAGACCGATTTAAGCTTTTTTGATAGTTAAAATTTTGCAAACGAACATCGCGGCGAGCACGACGAAGCAGACGCCAAAGCCGATCAGCGTGCACTCTGCCATCGACATAAATTTACTTGAGGGGATCAGGTACCAGCCGTCCTCGTAAAGATCGACGAGATACTTTTGAAAGCCGCTTAGCGTGACGCCGTCCGGAACCATCGGATTATCGTATCCGCAGTCACCCGTAGGTAAAAACCAATCAGGCGCCCACCGCTCAAGCGGTAAGCCAAACGGATAGTGCGGCTCAGTCGAGCAGCCCTGCACGCCAAACGGATCGTCTCCGTGGACGGCATCGTGGATTTTGATTAGTTTTGCGCTATACATTATGCCCTGGATCGCACCCCAAAAGGCTAGCAGGTAGCCCGCGAGCGCGAGGAGTAAATTTTTGGGATTTATGATCGCAACCATGCCTCCTAGCGCCATGCACAAAAAGGCAAAGCGGATATAGACGCACTGCTCGCAAGGCGGCATATAGACGTAGTTTTGAAACAGCGAGTGCGCGAGGATAACAAGCCCCGCGCTCACTACTACGAGGATCGCCCACGGCAGGCGGCTATCGCCAAATTTCGTTATTTTTTCCGCAAATTTCATGCCCGCGCCCTATTTTTTGAGCAGCTCTTCAATTAGCTGCGCCATGCCGTCGATAGAGCTGATGGACTTCGTCATGATGAGATATTTGCCGTTTACGACAAACGCCGGCACGCCTTGGATCTTGGCTACGTCGTAGCTCTCGTCCCATTTTTTAAGCAGTTCGGCGACTTTTGGATCCTCTAGCTTTTTTTGATAGTCCGCTTCGCTGATGCCCGCCGCATCAAGCCCCGTCTTTAAAAACGCAGCCTCGTCCTTGCCGTCGCTCCAGCGCTGCTTTTGATCGTGATAGGCCTTGTAGTAGGCAAATTTTGCTTTTTTAAACAGCGAGTTTTCATCTAGCAGGCTCACGCCCTTTTCCTCGTCCATCACGGCTAAAACGGCGAGAATTTTACTTCCGAGCTCGCCGTATTCGCCCTTGGTTTTTAGATGAAACGGTACGTATTTTAGCCCCGCGACCTTTTCGACGACCTTCGGCGTGACGGTTTTGTCGTATTTATAGCAAAACGGGCATGCGTAGCTAAAGACCTTAACTAGCGTGTTTTGCTCGACTGGTAGCGGCTTTTGCAGCTTTACGTAGTCCTCACCCTCGGTAAACGCGGCTGCGCTAAGGGCGCCGAATATCATGGCGGCTAGCAAGCCTTTGCTAAATTTAGAAAGTAGGTTCATGGAATGCTCCTTAAAATGATTTTGTTTGCGTTAATTTTATATTCTCTCGCCGCCGTAAAACTCACGCTAAGATAAATTTTAGATTAAATTTATAAAATTTCAACTAAATTTTGGCACAAAAGCCAAAATTTGAAATTATTTTTTATAATTAAGCAAGTTTTAATAAACGTGTGATTTCTACGTTAGCGAGGTTGATTAAAATTACGGTATCAAATCAATTCAAAGGAGAATAAGATGAAGCGAATTCTTTCCTCATTTGCACTGGCTGCGGCGCTTTTAGGCGGTCTAAGCACGGCTGCGCTGGCTATCGGCGGACCTAGCGGCGCGCACATCGACTACGGCATCCCGGGCAAGATCGGCGAAGTGGTCGTAAACCCGTACGATACCGCGCCTCTAACGGCGGTCATCAAAAACGGCGGCTACACGCTAGCAAATGCGAAAGTCACTATCGTGCCAAAACCGGACGGTCAGGTTATCAGCTATAAAGTCGCCGACAAGCACCTTCGCACGCACGGCGGAATTCCAGTTTTCGGGCTCTATCCCGACTATCAAAATACCGTGGAGGTCGAGTACGATAAAATTTATAAGGGCCAAACCGAGCACGTAAAAGAAAGTTATAAAATTTACGCGCCTGCTATTTATCTAGAAAGCTCGGGCATGCCGTCTCAAAAGGGCGCGCTGTTTGATAAGATCGAGGTCGTGAAGGCTCCGAGCGCGAAATTTGCAAACCGCCTCTACTATGTAAATAACTTCGTAAATAAAACCGGCAAAGGCACCAAAGTCGTGTGGAACAACCCCGCAGGCGGCGCGATCGAGTGGAACTACAGCCCCAATAACTTCATCCTAGACACCAAAGGCGAAGTGCGCTGGTACCTGGAGCCGAGTAAAATTTACGACCTCAAGCAGCCTTTTTCCGCGGGCGTCATGATGGGCTTTAAGCAAAACGACGACGGCGCGATGACGTGGGGATACGGCCAAAGATACGCCAAATACGACATAATGGGTCGCGAAATTTTTAACCGCGAGCTACCTGCGAGCTACAATGACTTCTCGCACTCTATGGACGTGGCGCAAAACGGGCATTATTTCCTCCGCGCGGCAAACGCCAACTATAAACGAGCCGACGGTAAAAACGTCCGCACGGTCCGAGACGTCATCGTCGAGGTCGATAGAGACGGCAACGTCGTGGATGATTTTAGGCTGTATGAAATTTTAGATCCGTATCGCGACATCGTGCTAAAAACGCTCGATCAGGGCGCGGTGTGTCTAAACATCGACGCTAGCAAGGCTGGCCATACCGCGAGCACCGACGAGCTAGCCGCGATGGATACGAACGAAAAATGGGGCGATATCGTGGGATCTGGCCCTGGGCGCAACTGGGCGCACGTAAATAGCGTGGATTATGATCCAAGCGACGATAGTATCATCATCTCCAGCCGCCACCAAGACGCCGTCATCAAGATCGGCCGCGACAAAAAAGTCAAATGGATAATGGGCGCGCACAAGGGCTGGAAGGATCAGTTTAAGGGCTACTTGCTCCAGCCTGTAGATAAAGACGGCAAAAAGATCGTCTGCGAGGACGAGTACTCAAAATGCCCGGGATATGAGAGCGAGAAGGGCGGATTTGACTGGCAGTGGACGCAGCACACGGCTTTCCGAATCGACAGCAAGTCTAAAAAAAGCGTCGTCTATCTAACCGTCTTTGACAACGGCGACACCCGCGGTATGGAGCAGCCTGCGATGGCGGGTATGAAATACTCCCGCGCGGTCGTCTATAAAATCGACGAAAAAGCTAAAACAGTGGAGCAAGTCTGGGAATACGGCAAACAGCGCGGCAGCGAGTGGTACAGCTCGGTTACCTCGCTAGCGCAGTATCAAGACGACCTAGATAGCGTGATGGTTTACTCAGCGGTCGCGGGCATGCAGTTTGACATCGCCAAAGGCCGCCCGGTCGGCGTGCCTAGCCCTCACATCAACGAGTTTGAATGGGGCGCAAAAGAGCCGTCGATCGAAATCAAAATGACCAACGCGATGGGCTATCAGGCGTTTCCGTTTAGCCTAGAAAAGGCGTTTGAGAAGTAAAATTTTAAAATTTAGCGGTCGCGTTTTGGGCGCGGCCGCTTTTGTTTTAGATTATGGTCAAATTCTACACATCTACTCGATAGAATTTCATCCGAATTTGCTAAATTTTATCCCTCGGTACGGCAAAATTTAGCCGAAAACATAGCTCTTTATTCTAGATAAAATTTAATCATCGGATTTGCGATTTCGCGCTCTGCTTTTGCTATAATTTCGCTCTGCTAAAATTAATAAGCGTTATTTCGGTATAGACGAGCTAGTGCACGGTTTGGATGAAATTTGCATCCCGCTTGAGGGCGGGGGACGACGGGTATGAGGTTAATGCGCCCAAAGGATATTCGTGCGGCAAGGCGGCGCAGCAAAGGAGAAAGAGTGGAAAAATCTAGAAAAAAGGAACTCAAAAAGCTCGCGGCGTAGCGGCAGCGAGATGCATTTGAAAAGAGCCTGTCTATGAATAGGGCGGAGTTTGAGGGGCTATTTGAGTTCTTGGGCTAGAGCTTGGCGCATCGCGACTGCGACGGCACGCATAGGCTCACGCTGGAGTTTTTGTGAGCTCGGCGCGCGCCGAATGAGACGGCGGTCCTAGACTTTTGCGAGCAAAACGGCGGATATTGCGACCGCGAAGTTTTAAATAACGTGCAAGATCGCTTCGAATTTTAAGGGGCTATGTGCAGAAAGACATGGTTTTGCAAGCATCGTTTCAAAAAGGTGGTGCGTAAAATTTAGTAAAATTTTAGCGGCGCGAGGGCTCAAAAGTAGGGCTAAAGCAACGTTTGCGGTGCGAACTGCCGCCGTGCAATAAGCACAAAGCCCACCGCGCCAAACACGCGGGCCTTTTGTAGAATTAATGCTCTAGTTTTTAAATTTGACGCAAAAGGCGGGCAGCTCGCCGTCAAAACGGCAATTAAAGCGTGGTGTGACGGGGCTTGTATGGACTTAAGAACGGTATTGCTCGCTTAATTTAACTATACAAGACGGCGTGGAGATCCAGAGTTTGCCCCCTTAAATTTTATTGCGGTAGCCATCAGGCGGACAGAGATATGCTATGGACGTTTTCATTGAGCGAGCTTGCCGCAGACGCTTTGCTGTGCGACAAGCAGGTTGATTGCAAGATTAGGAGAACTCGCACAAAGCGCTTTTGCGCGAGAGGACTTTGCTGCGGTGCCGACGTAAATTTTATCTGCGCGGCATTTAAATTTAGCCCAAAATTTCCCCGACGAAAAACAGCGCCGACATCGCAAATGTGCAGAGTGCGACTACCTTTAGCTGCCCGTCGAAGTCGCGGCATTCACGCACCCTTAAAACAAAAAATAGGTGCCACACAAGCGGTACAAAGCTAGCTATGTAGAGTAGTTTTACGCCCGGCTCGCCGCGTAAAAGCGAGTAGCAAAGCATTAATCCCACACCGCCCGCGATCAGCGCGTAGTGATAGCGCTTGGCCGCGGGCAGTCCGATACGCACTGGGATTGTGCGTTTGCCTTTGAGCGCATCGTTTTGCACGTCGCGCATATTGTTGAGATTTAGCACGGCGGTGCTTAGCATCCCGCACGCGCACGCAGGCAGCAACAGCGCCGCATCAAGAGAGCGCGCGTATAAAAAGTACGAGCCCAGCACGCTTAGTAGTCCAAAAAACAAAAACACGAAAACGTCGCCTAGCCCTTTGTAGCCGTATGCGTCGGCGCCCACGGTGTAGCGGATCGCCGCATATATCGACGCGCCGCCCAGCGCTAAAAATAGAAGCACGAGATAAAACCGCTCGCCAAACGCCAAAACGCTTAGCGCGAGGCTGCAAAGCGCGGAAAGCAGCGCCGTAACGACTATGACGCGCTTCATCTGCTCGGCGCTCATCTGCCCCGTTTGGATCGCGCGACGCGGCCCCAACCTGCCATCGTCGTCGGTGCCTTTCACCGCATCGCCGTAGTCGTTGGCGTAGTCGCTTAGCACCTGAAACAGCAGCGTCGTAAGCAGCGCCAGCGCGAAAATATCGGCTCTAAACGTGCCCGCGCCGTATGCTGCGCCGCTGCCGAGCAGTACGCCCGAGACGCTAAGCGGTAGCGATCTAAGGCGAGCGGATGCGTAAAGAGCCTTTGCGGTTATCATTTTTTTGCCTTTTGTTTTTGGTTTGTACGCCGAATTTGCGGCGAACCCGAGATAAAATTTAGCGGAAAAACGCCAAAAATAATATAAATTTAGACCATTCGTAGAGTAAATTTTATTTAAATTCGCCTTTTTAATATAAATAGCGGTAAAATAGAGCCAAAAATTTTAGGAATTGTGATGAAAAAAGTTCTTACCGTTCAAGATATATCCTGCGTGGGCAAGGTTTCGCTGACCGTCGCCTTGCCGATACTTAGCGCGATGGGGATGAGCACGAGCGTGATCCCTACGGCGGTTTTATCGATGCATACGGGCTTTTCGGGCTATACCTTTTGCGATCTAAGCTCTCAAATACGCGCGATCATGGCGCACTGGAAAGACCGCGGAGTGGTATTTGACGGCATTTACACGGGCTTTTTGGGCTCGGCGGCACAGATCGAGATTATGAGCGAGCTATTTGCGAGCTTCGGCGGCGCGGGTAAGACCATTTTGGTTGACCCTTGTATGGGCGATAACGGCGTATTTTATCCTGGCTTTAATGAGGATTTTGCCCGTATGATGGTGCTTCTGTGTGCTCAAGCCGACGTCATTACGCCCAATATCACCGAGGCCTGCGCGATTACAGGCGTGCCGTACCGAGAGGATGCGGATAGGGATTTCATCATGGATCTGCTTGCAAGGCTTCGAGAGCTGGGCGCCAGGCAGGTTATTTTAAAGGGCATCGGCTACATCGCCGATCAGTGCGGGGTTTTCAGCTACGATGCACGCACGGGCAGGACGAACGAGTATTTTCACGAGCTGCTGCCGGTTAAATTTAACGGTACCGGCGATATTTTCGCCGCTGTAGCCTTCGGCGCAATAATGCGCGGCAAGTCGTTGGAAACGGCGGTTCGAATCGCTGCGGACTTCGTCGTCAGCACGATCAAAGAGACGATGAGCGACGAGGAGCGCAAGGACTACGAAGGGGTGGATTTTGAGGCAATAATCCCCGAGCTAGTGAGGAAAATCTAAGTTCTAGACGTATTTGGAACTCGCCGCGCGGACAGAGGATTTGTGGTAGAGTTTTAAAATTTTACCGCAAAAGGAAATTCCTAAATTTTATCTGCGGCGTGAAATTTTAAAATTTCAAAATTTATGTGTCGTGTGGGGCATGGAATTTTAGAATTCATGCATTGCGCGGGCTTATAATTTTATCTCCTGCATAGAATTTTAAAATTTGCACCGAAGTAAAGATGCAAAATTTATCACTAGCGCTGAATTCTAAACGCAAGGCTACAGCGAATTTATCTGTTTGCTAGTTTGAGCTGCATTTTGAAATTTTGTACAAAATCTGCTTAAAATTTTATTCCCACAAGCCGTGCGCCATGCACTTATAAAATAATCTCAAAATTTATGAGTAAAATTTAGATTAAAATCCATATCGATGTCACGCAGTTATAGTTTTCGGTATAGAATTTACGCGATGGGTTTATGGCACGAATTTTTATTTGAAATTTCGCTTTAAAAATCTAAAATTTGCGCGGTGAAATTCCATCTGCGGCGGAAAGCTACCGCGTGAAATTTTGCGGCTGCTGCGTTTTGTGATATAGGCAAAATGCGCACCGAGCGTGAAATTTTACAGTAGATCTTGTGGAGAGATTCCGTTATTTTATCGCGTAGCGGTAGAATTTTACTGCGCGAAATCAAGTAGAACTCCGTGCATAATTCCGTAGGCGAAATTTACGCCGTGGCGAATGAGCTTACTCGCGCAAAAGGGCGCTAGCGCAAAATTCCATAGCCTAAATTCCGCGGGCAGAGCTTTACTTTGTAAATTTTAAAGCTAAATTCTGCCTCGAGCATTAAAATTCTAAGTTTACTTAGCGGGCGAGATTTAGGCGAGTAAATTCCGCCCGCTGCGTAAATAGCAAGCGCTTTAAATTTCATTCCACGGGCGCTTTGCTTTGCAAAAATCGCACGAGCGTCTCGTATTCGTCGGGCTGCAACCCCGAGTTTTGTATCATCGTCTCGACCACGCTAGGCCAAACATTGACGTTAAACTCGTCGTATCCGTGCAGCGCGTGACAGCTACCGCAGCGCTCTTTGAATAGATTTTCTCCCGCGTCGTAAATTTTAGCCGCGTCGTCCGTCACGGCAAGCTTCGCGACGTAGCCATCGATAGTGACGTTCGCCCATTCGTTATCGTAGTCGTCCTTCACGGTCTTTAGCGTCTTTAGGCTCTTTGCGTTTTGTGCTTGCAAATCCTGCTCCAAAATCCCAAGCCTCGCGTAGCTTACGTTGCTTCCCTCGGGCACGAAGCCCGCGTATCGCACCTGTACGTAGTCTTTGCCGTCCTTTAACACTTGCAGCTTCGCGCCTACGTGCAGCTTGGCGATCTCCTTGCCGCCCGCTTTGTTTAGAAGCGGGGTTTGAGCCGCGACGAAAAGATCCGCCGCGCCCAAATGGCAAGCTGCCGCGAGTAAAAACGCCGCTAGCGCTTTGGATAAAATTTTACTTCGCTTGCTCGCGTAAATTTTAAAATTTTGTCTCATCGCTAGCTCCTTTTGCCGAATTTCGGCTGTGAAAATACCGCAAGCGGCGGAAGCTCGCCCTGGAATTTCTCGATCTGAACTAGCGCGGTGGCTTGGTTGCCGCACGCAAGCTTCGAGCTGGGCTCGTTGGGTACCAGCACGTTTACGTTGCCGTGAACGCACATATCGCCGCTAGAGCTAAAGAGCGGATCCCACCAGCCGCCCTCTTGCATCCTCACGACGCTTTGCTTTACGTTTTCGGTGACGATGAGCCCCGCAAGCGTGGCGCCCCGATCGTTAAAAACCCTAACTACGTCGCCGTTTTTAAGCCCTCTTGCTTCGGCGTCTTTTGGGTGCATCCACACGGGCTCGCGACCGTCGATTTCTTCTAGGCTTCGTAGCCAAGTGTTGTTTAGCTGCCCGTGCAGGCGGTATTTCGGATGCGGGGTTATTAAATTTAGCGGATACTTTTGCGTCTTTTGCGCGTTCCCCAGCCACTCCATCGGCTCCATCCAAGTTGGATGCGCAGGGCAGTCGTCCAGCGCTGCTTTGGCGATCTTTTTCGAGACGACCTCGATCCTTCCCGACGGCGTTCCGAGGCGGTTTATGATAGGATTTTTTCTAAATTCCTCCATCGCTACGTATTCGTAGGCGTGCTTTGGAATTTCAAATTTCACGAAGCCCTTTTTCCAAAACTCCTCAAATTCCGGCATCTTTATCTTCGATGCGTCCGCTTTTTTCTTCGAAGCGTCGTAAAACTGCTTGATCCACTCCATCTCGCTCTTGCCTTCGCTAAACGCCATATATTCCTTCTCGCCGAACTGCTTTAGAATTTCGCAGTAAATTTTATAGTCGTTTTGCGCCTGCTCGTAAGGCTCGGCGATCTTATGCATAGCGATGATAAATTTATTCGTATGCGACTTGGTTATATCGTCGCGCTCCTGCTCGGTAGTAGCGGGCAGGACGATGTCCGCCATGCGCGCGCTCGCCGTCCAGAAGCACTCTTGGACTATGAAGGTGTCGAGCTTTTCAAACGTGCGCGCGAGTAAATTTGTATCAGGGTGGTGCATATACGGGTTTCCGCCCGCCCAGTAGGCAAGTTTGATGTCAGGGTAGGTTATCTTTTTGCAGTTAAAATCTATCTCCTTGCCGGGATTATTGATACAATCGACGATGCGCGAGACGGGGATTGCGATGTTGTCGCGGTTTTTCCACTCGCCCTCGCTAGCAGGCACGATACTCATGCTGCCTAAGCCCGGAAAAGCCGAAGAGGTAGTCGCCGCGCCGCTTGAGAGGCTTAGCGCGCTTCCTACGGGAGCTGCGGGACTAGGGCAGCCGCCGTCGCTGTAATGATAGCCAAAGCCGTATCCGCCGCCCGCAAGCCCGATCTGGCCCACGAAAGCGGCAAGCACCGTCGCCATCCAGTGAAACTGCTCGCCGTGGTGAGCGCGCTGCGGACCCCAGCCACACATTATCATAGTGCGCTTGCTGCCTAAAATTTTAGCCAAGCCTTTGATCTCATCCTCGCTCACGCCGCAAATTTTAGACGCCCACGCCGCGTCTTTTTTGAGCCCATCTTCGCTTTCGCCTCTAAGATAGGCTTTAAATTCCTCCGCGCCGTGAGTGTATTTTTTAAGAAATTTTTCATCCGCAAGCCCTTGCGCCATCATCTCATAACATATCGCCATCATCATCGCAACGTCGGTGGTAGGGTTGATAGAGATGTGCTCAGAGCCTAAAAATTTAGCGGTGTTATTATAGACCGGATCGATCGTGATAACTTTTACGCCGCGCTTTTGCATCTGCTCTTTTAGCTTTGCGAAATACAAATAGCTCTCGTGATCGGGCACGGCCCACGCGATCTGATTGGTATTGATCGGATCGGCACCCCAGATGAGCACCGCTTCGCTATGCTTTAGGATCGTAGGCCACGCGGTTTGCAGGGCGTTGGCCTCGTCCGTTCCGCTGATGTGCGGGGTTATCGCGCTTATACAGTGGCACGAATAGTTAAGTTTTCTCGTAGTGTAGCCGCCAATGATATTTAGCATGCGACCGAGCAGGGTTTGCGGGTTATTTACGCTGCCGACGCTGTACCAGCCGTAGCTGCCGCCGTAAATCGAACTCGCGCCGTGATCTTTAAGTACGCGCTTTAGCTCGTCAGCTACGAGTTTATACGCCTCATCCCAGCTAATCTCGATCCACTCGTCCTTGCCGCGCATGCTTTTGTCGCTCTGCCAGCCTTTTTCTAGATAGCCTTTTCGCACGCATGGTCGCGCGATGCGCGTAGCATCGTATGTGCGCGCCGCAAGCCCCTGAGTAAGGCTGACTGGGAAAAAATCGAGCTCACTCTCGCTTAAAACGCCTTCGAATTTGCCATTTCGTCTAAGAGCCCTAACCGCGCCGAAATGCGAGGCGGTGATCGGCGCGTCCTCGCTATTCATCAGATCGTCGCTGATAACGCTAGTGGCGTTCGCACTCGCCACACCTGCTGCGCTCGCAGCAACGCCTTTTAAAAATTCGCGTCTTTTCATTTTCTCTCCTTTAATGTGAAATGAATGAAAGATTTATGGAATTTTAGCATTAAAAATCGCGAATTTTTCGGCCTTAAAATGAAATTACAAGTTATAGAGCGAAATTTTATTTTTCTATTTTTAAATAGAGCTAAGATTTTCGCGGCTTATAAAAGCTTAAATTATAAATTAAGTTTTTAAAATAATTTTACTTTAAAAACTAGCTTTTTAAATTTCGCACATCGACTCTTAAAAATTTTAGAATTTTTGAGTATATCAAGAGCTCGTCGGTATTAGGCGCTATAAAATTTCATAGCGCCAGTAAGTCATAGATTGAAAATTAGATATTGATGCGACTACCGTACGCAGGCTGTAAAACATGGCAATCATATATTTTTAGCGCTTATTAGGGGGGTATACTTCTGCGGAATTTTAAAAGCAAAGAAAACAATAAAATTTTAATGCCATTAAATGACAATATCTGACAACGAAAAATGAAATAATACGAAAAATTTTAAGGAGGAAGAAATGAAAAAGATCATTTTAGCTTTGGCTTTTTTAAGCTCTTTTATGTTTGCCGAGAAGGCAAAAGAACTTACGGATGAGCAAATAAATACATTGGTAAAGATCTGCAGAGCGGTAAAGACTTTACGAATGAAAATGGAACCGTGAAGTATGAGGAAGCCTGCGCTACTCTCGGTATGATATATGAAAATATCCCTGTATTAGGCGATCTCGGTGTAAAGCAAGATTTGGCAAAAGCCTTTAAATTTTATAAAAAAGCGTGCGACGGCGGCTATGCTCGTGGCTGCTTTGGATTAGGAGGGTTTTATTTTGAAGGAAAAGAGGTAACAAAAGATGATAAAAAAGCTCTCGAGTTCTTTAAAAAGGCATGCGATATGGGCGATAAAGAGAGCTGCACTTTGGCGGCTGTTATGGACGGCGATAACGCGAATTTAGCAAAGGCGTCCGAGCAACACAAGAAAGATTGCGATAGCAAGGATGATATACTCGCTTGCGGGTTATTTGCCTTATTTATGGAGGGAAAGGATAATAAAGAAGCGGCGAAATACTATAAAAAAGCTTGCGAGCTTGGCAAAAATATCTCGGATTCCGCATTACAAAATAACCCCGCATTTAACGATGGGATAAAGCAATTTTGCAGCAGACCTGCTGAGCTTGAAGCGCAAAATTTAAGGGCTGTGCAGGACGTAATTAAAGCGAAAATCGCCGAAGAGTATAGAATATCTTGCGATTCTGAGGGGAACTGGGTATCTTGCGCGATATACGCCTCTAATATAGAGAGCGACGATCAAAGAGCGGCGATGAGATACTACGACAAGGCGTGCAAATTGGGCAGAAAAATCATAAGTGTCGATTCTAACAAGATACTGCAAAAATCTTGCGAAAAAGTAGTTCGCTGAGGTGGTTTTAAATTTATATGAGGAGTTGTAATGAAAAAGATGATTTTAGCTTTAGTGTTGTTGGGCTATGCAGCGTTCGGCGGTTTGGGAACTAAAATAGATGAAATCATCTGCGAAGCAGGACACGCCGACTCCTGCGCCTCCTCCGCCGCATCATATCTGAAAGAAGCCGAGCGATCAGATAATCTGACGCCTGAGATTGATCTAGGCAAGGCTGCAGAATTCCTCGGCAAAGCTTGCGCAGGCAAGCATAAAGCAAGTTGCTTGCAGCTTGGCATGATGTATCAAGAGGGAAAGGGCACCAAACAAGATATGGCGCAAGCCGCGCAGCTTTATAAAAAGAGCTGCGATGGCATAGGCGGAGAATGGACGGCTTGCGGATTGTATGCAGAGTATCAAATCGGTATAGAGGAAATGCAGGAGGCGGCACTCTATTACGAAAAAGCCTGCAGACTCGGCGACTGGGCGCGTCTTGGTACGACGGACGAAAAAGTAGGAGATATCGTAAATCATTTATGTGAAGCGTCCGAATCGCTAAAATCGTTCCGACCTAAAGAGTCTGCGGCGCAAAGACTTCTACGCGATGCCGCACGATCTTAATTATGTGGCAAAGCTATAAGACGAGTGCTTTGCTAGGCGTAATTTTCACAATATATCACTCGTCACCGCTTGCATAATCGTGAGTATTTTGAAATTTAACGGCATAAATTTAAAGCCGTTTGATTAATTTCTGCGAAGCATTTAGTGAGATTATGGAATTTTAAAATTTAAATTAAGAAGGACGGCATAGTCGTGAAATTTAAATATGAGCGTCGGGCGCAAAATAGCCGCGGAGTGGATCGGCTAGCTCCGCTAAAAGCGCTATATAAAGGGTAAATTTAAAACGGAGCTTTGCCGAATTAAATTTACCCGATTTGCCTCTCTATGAAATTTATTCGCCCAGGAAGTATTTCAGATCCGCCTGCGCGTCGCCGCTGATTAGGCGAAGGCCGAAATTTTGCACCAAAAAGCCCAAAATTTCGTCGTTGAAAAACTCAGGCACCGTAGGACCCACGTTGATATTCTTAACGCCTAGGCTAAACAGCGCAAGCAGGATGATGACCGCCTTTTGCTCCATCCACATCAGCACGATCGAAACCGGCAGGTCGTTTACCGCGATGCCCGTAGCCTCGCTAAGCGCAAGGGCGATCTTGACCGCGCCGTTGCTGTCGTTGCACTGGCCTAGATCGATATAGCGCGGAAGCTCGGTGCCGGGCACGTTTCCGAAATCCACGTCATTGAAGCGGAATTTGCCGCAGCTGGAGGTCAAAATCACGCAGTCCTTCGGCAGGCTAAGCGCTAGCTCGCGGTAATACTCGCGTCCTTTACCCGGCGCGTCGCAGCCTGCGATAACGAAAAAGCGGCGGATTTTGCCAGATTTGATCGCGTCTAAAATTTGCGGCGCGAGGCTCAAAATCGTCTTGTAGTGTCCGCCCGTCACCAAGCTCTCGTCGCTATCCATACTCACGTCGCCGCATGCAAGCGCGCACTCGATGAGCGGCGTAAAATCATCGTTTTGGATATGCTTGATCCCGTCTGTGCCCGCGATAGAGTAGCCAAACAGCCTGTCTGCGTAGCTACAGGATGAGCGAAGCGGCACGATGCAGTTAGTAGTCATCAAAATCGCGCCCTTAAATTCGTTGAAAAGCTTGGTCTGATCGAACCACGCCTTGCCGACGTTGCCCTTTAGGTGCGGATACTTGCGAAGCTGCGGATAGCCGTGCGCAGGAAGCATCTCGGAGTGGGTGTAGATATTGATGCCTTTGCCCTCGGTCGCTTTTAGTAGCGCCTCAAGAGCGTGTAGGTTGTGTCCGCTAACCAAAATCGCCTTGCCCTCGACCTTGTTTTGGCTAACTTTAACCGGGGTCGGTACGCCGAATTTTGCGGTATGCGCCTCGCTTAAGATATCCATCATCTGCACGCCCGCGCTTCCGACGGCCATCAGCTGCGCGATATGCTCGTCAAAGTTAAAATTTGAGTTCGTCAACGTGAAATACAGCGTATCCGCCATAACGGTATCGACCGCGCTAGTATCGGCGCCGAGCTCGTGCGCGTGGTGGCGGTAGGCGCTAAGGCCCTTAAGTCCGAAAACCATAGTGTCTTGAAGTAACGCTAGCGTCGAGGTTTTGCCGCAGGTGCCTTTGCTTTGGCCCTTTGCGCCGCAGCCCTCCGGCGCGCTCATTTGACACTGATGACAGAACATCTCTAGATTGTCGCTCATAGAAAATCCTTTGTAAAAAAATTTAGTTGGTAATTTTAAGATTTTATTTAGGCAAAAAAATTGATTATAATCAATAAAATGGCTAAATTTTATCAAATTTATTTACAAAATGAGAATTTTAAATTTTATAAAAGGTATTCTAGATTGCTTAGAAAGTATAACGAGAAATTAGAATATTAAAAAATTTCTGGAACAAATTTTTATAAAACTAAGAAAACTTAAAGCTCTTTAAACATCGATAAAATCAGGGGTCTAAAGGAATTTTTGAGTATATATGGCTCCGGATGCTGGATTCGAACCAGCGACCAAGCGGTTAACAGCCGCCTACTCTACCGCTGAGCTAATCCGGAACGCGTAGAATGGATGGTGCGGATGAAAGGACTTGAACCTTCATGCCGTGAGGCGCCAGATCCTAAGTCTGGTGTGTCTGCCAATTTCACCACATCCGCAAAAAAGAAAGCGCATATTAGCCAAAAAGCTCTTAATATGAGCTTAATATGGTACGCCCAAGAGGATTCGAACCTCTGGCCTACGGCTTAGAAGGCCGTTGCTCTATCCAACTGAGCTATGAGCGCAAAATATCAAATCAGTGGTACGCTCGAAAGGAGTCGAACCTTCAACCTACAGATCCGAAGTCTGTTGCTCTATCCAATTGAGCTACGAGCGCATAAAGTGGGGTGAGTTGTGGGAATCGAACCCACGACCCTCAGGACCACAATCTGATGCTCTAACCTACTGAGCTAAACTCACCACAATGGTCGGAGCGAAAGGATTCGAACCTTCGACCCTCTGGTCCCAAACCAGATGCGCTACCAGCCTGCGCTACGCTCCGTATATTTTCGTGGATTGAATGAAAAGCGTATTATATATATTTTTTCTTAAATTCCGCTTTTTGCGGCTTTAAATTTAATGAAATTTAGCAAGCCCTATCTGTTTTTCTAAATTTTTCAACAAAATTTGCATCAGCACTAGCCCCTTCATGCGGTGTGAAATTTTAAATTTCACCGCAGCAGGCAGCTCTCCGATCGTGCGGTCAAATCCGCGCGGAATAAACATAAAATCGTATCCGAATCCGTTTTGCCCCCGCTGCTGCGTTATCGCCGTACCGTGCATAAAGCCGTGCGTACAAAACTCGCCCAGAGCGCATTTTAGCGCGATCGCTGCCGTGTAATGCGCGGATGAGGAGTCTAAATTTAAAGCTCTCAGTTCGCTTGCTAGTTTCTCGCGATTGCTTGCATCCGTTGCATCTGAGCCGCTAAAGCGCGCCGAAAATATCCCCGGAGCCCCGCCCAGCGCATCCACGCAGATACCGCTATCATCGCTTAGCACAAAAAATTCGCTCTGCAAATTTTTACTTTTTAGCGCCTCATGCACTGCGCGAACTTTAATAAGCGCGTTTTGTTTGAAGCTCGTGCCGCACTCGTCGATTTCAAAAGGATCCAGCACCTCGTCGAGCGCACACACGTCGTATTCCGTGAAAAATTCTTTTATCTCTTTTACTTTATTTTTGTTGCTCGTCGCAAGTAAAATTTTCATCCGCTCTCCTTAAATTTAATGCGCCATTTTACCCAAAATCAAAGAATTCATTACGATTTTTGGCTATAATCGGCACAAATTTCATATTATTTGAGGTCTAAGATTATGCTAAAAAGCGTTCTTCCGCTTAGTTTTATCATCGCTACGAGGTTTTTTGGATTATTTATTTTGCTACCCGTGCTTAGCCTGTATGCATTGAGCTTGCACGGCGCAAACGAAAGCCTAGTGGGGCTACTTTTTGGAATTTATGCGATTATGCAAGTGATTTTGCAAACGCCATTTGGAGTGTTAAGCGATAAGATCGGACGTAAAAAAACCCTTGCGATAGGACTGGCGCTTTTTATCGTGGGCGCTTGCGTTTGCGCGGCGAGCGAGAGCATTTATACGATGATTTTTGGGCGTTTTTTGCAAGGCTGCGGTGCTGTAGGAGCCGTAGCTACCGCACTAATTAGCGATTTTACGCGGGAGGAAGAGCGCGGTAAGGCGATGGCGGTAATGGGCGCGATGATAGGCGTGAGCTTTGGTGTCGCAATGATTTTAAGTCCGCTTTTAAGCGCCAAATTTGGGCTTGCCAGCCTATTTCATCTAAGTTCGGCGCTTACGCTTTTATGTTTGATGCTGCTTTTTTTCGTAGTACCTACCGAACCGCATATCCGCTCCCTGCGCCAAAAGGTCCCGCTCGGCTCACTTTTGAGTGACAAAAATTTAATGCTTATGAATTTAACGAATTTTTTTCAAAAAGCTTTCATGACGGCAGCATTTTTTCTAATTCCAATTTTGCTCGTGCAAAAATTCGGACTTTCCAAAAGTGATTTGACCAAAATTTATGCTCTAGGCGCTATTTTCGGCTTTACCGCGATGGGCGCGAGCGGTGCTTTAGGCGAAAAGCGCGCGCTAGCTAAGCAAATTCTACTTATCGGTATTTGCTTTTTCATCGCTTCGTATTTGATTTTTGCGTTTGCTAGCGGGGCGAGCGCTTTCGTGGTGGGTGTGATGCTCTTTTTCGTGGGATTTAACGCGCATGAGCCCATTATGCAAAGCCTTGCGTCCAAATTTGCCAAAGTCGCTCAAAAAGGCGCCGCGCTTGGAATTTTTAATTCGTTCGGATTTTTTGGCAGTTTTTTGGGCGGGCTATGCGGCGGCGCACTTTTTGGCAAAATTGGCATCGAAGCGCTAGGCATTGGCGTCGCGGTTTTGGGTGTGATCTGGCTTGTGCTACTTTCTAGGCTGAGCGATCCAAAACTTTTTAAGAATTTATACTTTCCTAAAGGCGGCGATTTTTCCACACTACAGGGCGTAAAAGGCATTATTGAAATTTACGAGACCGATGGCGAACTCGTTGTGAAATTTAACTCGAAATTGATAAATGAAGATCAAATTTATAAAATCGTAGGAGGCAAATGATGGAATTTGAAAAATTTGAAAGCGCGATGGAGCGCTTCGCAAACATAGTGCAAAAGTCCTCGCGCATCGAGAAGGTCGCGATCACTCAGGCGCTGGGGCGTATTTTAGCAAGTGACGTCGCAGCGCCTTTTAGCACCCCGCGCCGCCCGACCGCCGCGATGGACGGATACGCGCTAAAGGGCGCGGATCTAAGCGAGGGGGCTAAATTTAAGATTGTCGGCACGACGCCTGCAGGCAAGATGCCTGGCGCCGCAGCAAAGGCGGGCGAGTGCGTCAAGACCTTCACCGGCGGGCTAATGTGTGAGGGCGGCGACACGCTTCTGCCGATCGAAAACGTGCAGGTGCAAGGCGGCGAAATCATCGTCACAAAGCCTGTCACGGCGGGTTTTGCCGTGCGCGCGGCGGGCGAGAGCTACCGCGAGGGTGAACTTTTGCTTCGTAGCGGCACGAAGCTCGGCTTTTCGCAGATCGCGCTGCTAGCCGAGCTTGGTCTATTTCACATAAGCGTATTCGTCCGCCCAAAAGTAGCGATTCTAGCCACAGGCAGCGAAATCAAGGATCTGGGCGAGAGGCTCGAAAACGACGCTCAAATTTATAGCTCCAATCACATCGCGCTTGCAAATTTAGTAACGCAACTAGGCTGCGAAGCGATGATAATGTCTCTAGTACGCGATGACGAAAAGGAGCTAGAAGGCGCGATCTTATCGGCTTTACAGAGCGCAGACATACTTCTAACTAGCGGCGGAGTGAGCGTCGGAGACTACGACTTCGTGCAAAGCACGCTACAATCAAAATTTGAGCTAATTGTAAAAGGCGCGGCGATCAAACCGGGCCGCCACGTGCGCGTAGCTAAAACCGGCGAAAAATATATCTTCGCATTCCCGGGCTTCCCCCTCTCGGCGCTCATTACGTGCATTTTGTTTTTGCGCGTATATTTGCAAAGATCCTTCGGCGTGCACGAAAACACCGAATTTAGCGCAATCTTGGATCACGACTACGTAAAAAAGACGCCGTGGCTTGAGTTTATGCCCGCCGTCTTGCAAAACAGAGACGGGCAGCTTTTTGTTAGCCTGCAAAGCAAAAAGCAAGGCTCCAGCGCGATTTTGAACAATTTAGACGACGATAGCGTCCTGCTCGTCGCGCCGCTCGAAGTAAAAGAGCTCAAAAAAGGCGAGCTCGTGCGCGTAATCTCGGTACCTAAAATTTAGCGCGTAGCGTTTCGGCGGTAGTTGCGGCGGTAGATAGAATTTTAACTGCCGCAAAGGTTAAAATTTTGCCGCTGCGAAGCGCTAAATTTAGTCGCAAAAGCTCTGATTTAGGATTTTGAAAAGTTGAAATTTAGACCCAAATATCGCGCGCCGCGGCAGGCTCATTAGAAATTTTACTGCGCGGCGCTATACAGCGAGTGCGCCAAATCTTTGCCGCCGCGCAATTTCAGCTCCAAGTTGCTTTGCGGGTGAAATTCGGGTATTTGCGAGAGATAAAGTAAAAATGAAAGATAAATTTTATGGCGTCCGAGTGGGCGTTTTCGGCGAATACAAAGCAGGTGCAAAATGAGCCAAACCCACCCTTTTAAGCCGATTTTCGATCAAAATTCTAAAATTTTAATCCTCGGCTCCTTTCCCTCCGTCGTTTCTCGTAAATTTGGCTTTTACTACGCAAATCCGCAAAATCGCTTCTGGCGGGTGCTGGCGCAAATTTTAAATGCGCCGCCACCTGCGAGCACGGATGAAAAGATAAAATTCCTACTCGCCCGCGGCATCGCCGTCTACGACGCGGCGATCTGCTGCGAGATAAAGGGCTCGAGCGACGCCAAAATGACCGCCGTCGAGCCCGCAAATTTGGAGCCGATCTTTAGCGGAGCGCGCATCGTGCAGGTGTTCGCAAACGGCGGCAAGGCGCACGAAATCTGCGAAAAACATCTAAAAACTCAAATTTTAAACGCAACCGGCAAAGAGCCCGTCAAGTTACCCTCGACTAGCCCCGCAAACGCAAATTTTAGCTTTGAAAGGCTCGTGCGCGAGTGGACGATCGTCGCGGATATGTTAAAGCGCGCCGAAATTTAGCGCTCGGCTCCCTTAAGCAGCGCGCGCGAGGCTTACGGGTACATGGCTGCGTGCCGCCAGCGCCAAAAACCAAACCATCAGCCTAAACTCCGTGAGGATTTATCTAAAATTTAGCTTCAAATTTTAAAATTCTCTAAATTTAACCAAGCCAAAGGAAGCAAAATATGAAAACCAGCAAAGCCGTGCAAAATTCGTTCAATTTGGGCTTAAATTTAATGTGAAATTTCACTTTTTCAAGCGCATTAAAGCTCCTGCTTCTGCTTCCGTTTTTGGCGCTAGGCGCGCAAGCTCTGGAGCCAAAAATCGTAATGCAGCCCGAGCCGGTCCTGAAAAACGGCCTGTATTTCGTAGCGGACAAGCCCTACAGCGGGACGCTCAAGGTGCTGCACTACAGCGCCGAGGATCTCTACGACGTAAATTTTATGGGCGTCGTCTATCCCGGGCTAAAGCCGCTGCCGCCGACGCTAATTCGCGAGATCGACGTAAAGAACGGCACCGCGGTGTGCGAGCGCGATTACTTTGACGGCAGAGATAAGCCCTCAAACGAATATCCGCTAAAGGGCGGCCTGTACGACGGCGTCGCGAAGAGCTACTACGCAGATAGCGGCGAGCTGAGATCGCAGAGCGAATACAAAGCCGGCAAGCGCGAGGGTTTTTACAAGCTGTATTATCAAGGAAGCGGCAAGCTAAAGCAGCAGGGCGCGTATAAAGCGGATAGGCGCGAGGGCGTTTTCACCGACTACTACGAAAGCGGCGAAGTAAGCGCGCGCCATCCGTATAAGGGCGGGCTGCGAAACGGCAAGGACGTGGATTATTACAAAAGCGGCAAAGTGCGCGGCGTGCGAACATACAAAGCGGGCAAGCGCCAAGGTATGGAAAAATGGTATTACGAAAGCGGCGCGCTAAAGCAGACGGGCGCATACAAGGATGACCGCAAACAGGGCGTTTGGAAGTTATTTTACGAGGACGGCAAGACGCGCGTAGTCGAAAATTTCAAAGACGGCGAGCGCGATGGCGCCGTGCGCGAATACTACAGGGGCGGCGCGCTGCAAGGCGAATACGAGTTTGAGCGCGGCAGGCTCGTGCGCGCCAAAAAATACGACGAAAGCGGCAAACTAATCAGCGACAAATCCGATAAAAACGGGCTAGCAAGGGAGTAAAGCGGGCTAAATTTTAAAATTTTAAACGGATTTGGGGCTTTGAGTAGGCTTAGAATTTTAAATAAGCCAGGAAATTTAAGCAGACGCGACTTTGCGTTTTGCAGGCACAATAATATTTTTGAGCGGAACGGTTTCATACCTTGAGCGAGCGTGGTTTTTAATTTTATTAGGCGTAGCTCTATACTTTAAATAGACACGACTTCGCGTTTCGATTGATCTCTGCTTCACGTCTCTAACATTTGATTAGGACGCGGCTCCGCACTTCAAAGAGACGGGGCTTTGCGCTTCGAGCGCTCACGGCTTTAAATTTTATTGAGTATGTCTTTGAATTTTAAGCGAGCGTGGCCTTACGCATCTGTTTTAGGCTATACATACCGCGCCGTCAAGTGGCGCCTTAACGGACTAATTTTATGTTTGTGAAGTGATGTGCTGTGTTTAAACGAGTAAAATTCTACGCCTGGCGGCTTTATACAGCGCGCGAATACGGCTCGGTACTTTAATTGACGAGGTCTCGTGCAGCACAGCTCGTCGCGCGATTTGAGCTAATGCGGCTTAAAATTCCACGCTGTATTTTGGCGCGCATAGCGCGCAGGTATCGCCCGACGCGGCATTCGATGCGGCTTGTCTTTTCCGCGTAACGAGCCAGCTTTGGCGGATAAATTTTTAAAATTTAAAACGGAATTTCAAGCCGAAACGGCGCTAAAAATTTTAACTGCCAAAAAGTAAAATTTAACGATCGATTTCCATTAAATTTATCCCACGGTTCGCAAGCCGTGCTATTCGGGTGTAAATTTCAAACCCGCCGCACCCCGCCTTTGGCGCAGTAAATTTTAGCTGGCTGATATAAAATTTGCCGACCGCTTTACTAAACAAAATTTTACGAATAGGGCATGGGTGAACAAGGCAGGGAGGCAGAGAGTGTCTCTCTATATAATTACGGAAGCAAAGAATGCGCTGCTTATTTCGGTATGAAAATTTCATGGGCTTATTTGCAACTTTAAAATTTTGCAAGATACTCGCTCGTAGCGTTAAATTTCAATACGCGGGCAGTGGAAATTTTAAGAAAGCAGAGCTAGATAAAGCGAAATTTCACATAAGGTCTGTGTAACGCGGTATTTGCGCACAAGATATAAGCGCTGAAAAGGAGAAGCATTCGGAATTTGGCGCGTAACGAGCGGTGAACTATAGTCAAACAAACTTCAAATTAAAAATCTTAAATTTTAATCCGCAGACGCCAAACGGGTTCAAAATCAAATTTGCGTAAATTTAGAGCGCGGCAAGCCGGGAGCGCTCTCAGAGCACTACAGGCCGTATAGCGCAGTATCCGTGCGGCAAAATACGGGTGCCGAAAAGTGAAAAATGCTTATAAATTTAGCGCGCGACGGTCATAGAGAGCCGAAAATCCGCAGTACTCGAAGCTATGTAATGAAAGCCCAAATCTATCCGCAGCAGCCACAATCGCAGCGCGAGGAGGCAGCAGGGTGAAGCTCGCTGATGTAGAGCTTTACGGAGTCAAGTCCTTGCTTTTGTGCCTGAAAGTAGGCGTCGCTTGCAAAGCCAAAGTCCGCAAAACGCAAGAAATTCTCCACGTAGAACTTGCGCGCATTTTGATGATCGACATAATAGGCGTGCTCCCAAAGATCGCAGGCTAAAAGTGGAATTTTGCCGCGTGCGATCGGCGTGTCTGCGTTTTGCGTCGTGATGATTTCTAAATTTGCGCCGCTCTCGTCGCATACGAGCCAGCACCAGCCGCTGCCAAAAAGCCCCATCGCGCGCTTTAAAAACTCGCTTTTAAAATTTTCCATCCCGCCGAAAGCCTGAGCTAAAGCGTCCGCTAGCTCGCCGCTAGGCTCGCTTGGCTGCGCGATACAATCAAAATAAAAATCGTGGTTGTAAATTTCAGAGGCGCTATTAAAAATACGGCTAAAATTTAGGCAAATTTGATAAAGCTTTGAAATTTGCGAAAACTCGCACTCCTCGCCGTGCGCCTGCTTAAACGACTGCGTGATGATCGTAAAAAGATCCGCGTTTTGTATCGGCGTATCCGCAATATCCCGATTTAGGGCGGAGACGTAGTCCTCGTAAAGTCCGCCGTGATGAAATTTTAAGCTCTGCAGGCTCGCGATTTTATTCGCGCGCGGATCAAAAGGCAGCGCCCTGGATCTAAACACTAATAATCCTCGCTGTCCAAATCGCTATAATCGTTGAAACCGTCGTCGTCTTCGTAGCTGTAATCGTCCTCGTCGTAGTTGTAGTTGTAACTCTCGTCACCTCCGATTAGATCATCGTCCTCGTATTCGTCCTCATCGAACTCTTCGTCTTCGAAGTCATCGAAATCAGCCATTTTGCTCTCCTTTGTCGTTGGAATTTACTTTTGATTTTACGCATTCGCTTGCTATTTCCGGGATGTTTTCGATATAAACGCTCTGCGATGGGAAGGCAAACGATAGTCCGTTTTGCTCCACGATCTCCATTATTTTAAATAAAACATCCTCTTTGGTTTGGATGAAATTTGCCCATATTACGGTTTTTGTGAAGCAGTAAACTAAAATATTAATAGACGAATCGCCAAAGCTATCTAACGCCACGAACATAGTACTTTTATAGCCCGCTAAATCGTCGATAGAGACCATGTTTTGCCTATAGCGCATACGAAAATCTTTGGAATTTAGCGCTGTATCGGCAGATTGAGCGATGCCCGGGTGAGATTTTAGCATCTCTTTGATGTCGTTTACGCACTTTCGAAGTTGAGCTGTGCTCGCGCCGTATTCGACGCCTACGGTAAGCTTTAAATTCCGTCCTACCTTCCTGCGGCTCCAGTTTTTGATATTTTGCGCCATTATGTTGGAATTCGGCACAAAAACAAGAGCGTTGTCAAAGGTTCTGATCGTCGTTTTTCTAAAGCCCGTTTCTACGACGTTTCCTTCTATGTCTCCTAATACGACCCAATCTCCTTGCGAGAACGAGTTATCGAATAATAGCATCACGGATGAGAAGAAATTTGCGATGATGTCCTTGGTCGCAAACGCGATCGCAAGTCCGCCGATTCCAAGCGATGCCATAAGCGCCGAGATGTCAAAGCCCAGACGCTTTAGTACCAAAAGTGCGGCGATGATAATTACGATGACATATAGAATTTTAACGACTAGATTTATGATATCTTTTCTGACGCCTTTTTTCGTGATGTTTCCAAGCACGATAATACCGTAACCGTCGATGATCTCGATGATGAGCCATGCCCAAAGCACCACGTAAACGATCGAGAATAAATTTGCAAATTTTATCGGCACGGGCGCCGGATAATAAAAGATACTAAGACAGATATCGACCGAATAAGCGATCAGCAAAATACCCATCGGACGCTTGATGATACCTACTACTTGCGTTTTTAGAGTTTCGCTATCCAGCGAAAAGCTTTTATTAAAGAATTTAAATACGAAATAGATGATGTTGGCAAGCAGTCTGCGAAGCGAGTAGAAAAATAGCGTAATTAGCGTGATCAAAATGAGCTTGCCGAAATTTACGTGGCTGAGCTTAAACGGAATTTTATCGTTGATATAATCGATCACCGATTTAAAATTTAAGCTCGTAAAAACCACGCTACTTGCGAGCAGATCGCTATTTCGAGACAGATACGTAAGCACCTCGTCGTAGGTCTGCTTGTCGTTTTTCAAATCGTTGATTTTAGACTCTAAGGCGTCTATTTGCTCTTGACTGCTTAGATTGTTTTTCAAATCATTAAGTTTGCTAAAATCCCTAGTTTGGATATTTAGTAGCGTACTACTCAGCTCGCTTTCAAGCGCGCTTCTGCTTGCGCCGTTTACAAACATATCCTCAATTTTCATAAGCGAGGTATAAAAGATCTCTGCCATCTCCATCTTTTCCAAATCCGCGCTTGCATTTACGTATTCGGGAGAGCTCTGCTTTTTGGCGTATTTTTTTAGCGTAGTTTGGATGTTCTTTTTATTTTGCGCATACGACATTATGCTTTCGATATCCATATCCTGCTGCGTAATCGCGAAAGGCAGGCGATCAAAGAGCTTGGCTTTATTGCGGTCGATGGCGTCTAGCTCGTTTTTGCTCGCGTTGGCGTCGCCGCCGTTAAGCAGGGAGCTGCGCTGCAAATTTAGCTTTTTAATCTCTTTGATTACAGAGATAAGCGTCTCTCCATTGGGAGCTTTTTTCTGCGAAGTCTCCGTTTTGGCGACCTTTTCTGCGATCATATTTATTACTTCAGTTTTATTGCCATCCTCTGCACCGAGGGATTTGGATAGAATTTTAGCGACTTCTTTTTTGATCTCGGTTTTATTGTTTTCTAAAGTGAGATTTGCCTCTGGAGCGGTAGAATTCGTCTCTACAAAGCTTCCCTCGCCGGTCGTGTTGAGGTCTGCAAACGCTAAAGCGGCGCTAAAAAGACTAATCGTTAAAAAGCTGATTATAGATTTTTTCATAATCCATTCCCTTATTTAATAGCGTAAAATGCGCGCCTTCGTCGTCGTAGTTGAATAGCTCGCCCGTTTCGATGACGTAGTGCCAGCCGTAAATTTTAATCTCGCCGTTTTTGTAGGCGTCTTTAATGCCAGGAAAGCTAAGTAAATTTTGCATGGAATTTATAATATTTAGCCGCTCGGTGATCCACTCGCGCTTGTCGGCGCCGATATCTTTTAGCTTTTCGACCTCGTCTTTTACAGGCTGCATTAAATTTAGCCAGCGCCTTACGTTTGGAATTTTTTCGAGCTTTTTTGCGTCATAAAACAGCGCCGCGCAGCCACCGCAGTTGCTGTGCCCGCAAACGATGATATTTTTGATATTTAGCGAATATAGCGCGTATTCAATCGCTGAGGTAGTCGCTAAAAATTCCTCGCTAATGCGGTATGGAGGAACGACGTTTGCAATATTTCGTACAACAAAAAGCTCTCCTGGAAGCGTCGAAGTAATTAGATTTGGCACCACGCGCGAATCAGAGCAGCCGATAAAAAGCGTGTGGGGCTTTTGATGATTTGCCAGACTCCCGAAAAGCTCGGCATGCTCGGCAAAATTTTCTTCCATAAATTTAATAGCTCCATTTATTAACTGGCTGGGCATACTTTCTCCTTAAAAAAGTCGGGAATTATATATTACTTTCATAAATAGATAGAATTCTGGGAATTTTTAATTATATATTTACCAAATTTTCGCTAAACTCCCCGCTCATAAATCATAAGAAGGAGACAAACATGAGTCTATACGACAGACGAAATTACGCGGACGGCTATGAACTATCGGACGCGTCACTGGAACAAGGACGAATCTCTCAAACTATCAAACAAACCTACGCGCTTCTAACTGCTTCGATGATAGCTGCGGCAGCAGGGGCTTTTGTGGCGATGAGCTTTGGTGTGAGCTTGGCTATTCATCCATTTTTATATCTAGTGCTTTTAATGGGGCTAATTTTTGGTATGCAAGCAGCTGTAAATCGCGGCGCTAATACGGTTGCGCTAGTTTTGCTTTTTGCATTTACCTTTATTACCGGTCTTACTCTAGGTAGATTGATCGCTATTTATATTGCAGCAGGCGCTGGAGATGTAGTAACGCATGCGTTTGTGGCTACAGCGATTACTTTCGGTGCTCTTACCGTTTACGCGATGAATACAAAGACAAATTTCGACTCTTGGGGCAAACCGCTATTGGTATCGCTTGTGGCTATTATCGTGCTAAGCCTTTTGAACTACTTCTTTTTCAAAAGTACCGTGCTTGATATAGCGATTTCAGCTTTTTCGGCTTTAATCTTTTCGATGTATATTATCTACGATACTAAAAATATTATAAACGGCACCTACACTTCACCGATAATGGCTGCCGTAGATATGTATCTAAACATCTACAATCTCTTCCTTGCGCTGCTAAGAATTTTCGGCGCAAGCAGAGACTAAATTTTACGCACCGCTTCGCGCGGTGCACTCTTAACTTAAAATTTATAAATCTTTTATTATAATCGCAAATTCAATTTTTTCAAAAGGTTTTTATAGTGACTACGTTATTTTTGGTTTTACAGGTCGTCTTCGCCGTGATAATTACAATCTCCGTTCTGCTGCAAAAGAGCTCTTCTATCGGGCTTGGCGCATACAGCGGAAGCAACGAAAGCTTATTCGGAGCGAAGGGGCCTGCGGGGTTTTTGGCTAAATTTACCGCTGCAATGGGAATTTTATTCGTGATAAATACACTCGTGCTTGCGTATTTCTATCAGCAAGATGCTAAATCTTCCGTAGTCGATCGCGTCAAGATTGAAACGAATGCTACTAAATCCGGGCCAAACGCTGTCCCTGGCGTGCCATCCATACCAGCTTCTGGTGCAAAGCCTAATTTCGCTCCGGCAAGCACCGAGTCAAATTCTATAATTAGCGGCGAGACCAATGCGACGGATACGAAAATCGAAGCACCCGCAGCTCCTGCGACCGATACTGCCGCAGCTAGCGCGTCTGCTCAGTCGCAAGCATCAAGCGATACCAACGCGAGCACCGCTTCCGCAGATCAAAACACAACTAAATAAACTCTAAATTTTAAAATTTAAAAGCGCAAAATCCGCGCTTTTAAATGCTATTCTTATTTTTTTAACGCTATAATTTCGCAAATTTTATTTAAAGGATTTGAATGCTAGAAGCTATCTACAAAGAGCAAAGAGCAAACGGCGATCGAGCTATCGAGGCTTTGAAAAAGGACTTTACGACGCTACGCACCGGCAAGGTGAGCGTGGCGATCCTAGATCATATTTTCGTAGATTATTACGGCTCGCAAACCCCGCTAAATCAGGTTGCGACCGTCCTTTCGACCGATGCGGTAACGATCTCGATCACGCCGTGGGAAAAGCCGATGCTAAAGGCGATCGAAAGCGCGATCGCAGCGGCAAATATCGGCGTAAACCCAACTAATGACGGCGAGAGCGTGAAGCTCTTTTTCCCGCCGATGACGGTCGAGCAACGCCAAGAAAACGCTAAAAAGGCTAAAGCGATGGGCGAGAAAGCAAAAATCGGCATTCGCAACGTCCGCAAAGACGCTAACGACGAGATCAAAAAGCTCGAAAAAGACAAAGCGATCTCCGAAGACGATGCCAAAAAGGGCTACGACGAGGTACAAAAGATCACCGACTCTTACTCAAGTAAAATCGACGACGCAGTTAAGGCCAAAGAAGCCGAGCTTTTGAAGGTTTGAGCTGTGAATATAGAAAAAATCTATCGCGACTGCGGCGCATATCTGCGAGGGCATTTTCTGCTTTCAAGCGGCAACCACTCGCAGTTTTACCTCCAAAGCGCAAAAGTACTAGAAAACCCGCAGCTCGCAGGACAGCTTGCGGACGAACTTGCCGTGATCATCGGAAAAGCGGGCGTGGAGTTTGATAGCGTCTGCTCGCCCGCGCTGGGCGGAATTTTAGCGGGCTACGAGCTAGCTCGCGCGGCGAAAAAGCGTTTCATCTTTACCGAGCGCGTAGATCGCGTGATGAGCCTACGCCGCGGCTTTGAAGTGCATAAGGGCGAGAAATTTATCGTCTGCGACGATATCATCACGACAGGCGGCTCGGCGCTTGAGAGCGCGAGGCTCATCGAAAACCTCGGCGGCGAGGTCGTGGGCTTTGCCGCGCTTGCCAATCGCGGATTTTGCAAAGTCGCAAATTTAGCGGGCAGCAGCGCAAAAGAGGTCGCCAAGCTGCCTGCAGATAAGCCGTTTTTTGCGCTCGGCAATTTCGAGTTTGAAATTTACGAGCCCGATGCCTGCCCGCTCTGTGCCGCAGGAAGCAAGGCGATCAAGCCCGGCAGCCGCGGAAACTAGGTGCCGATTTGCCGCTAACAAACCGCAACGGGATTAAATTTTATTCTCTCGGCTCTAAATTTACCGCGCTGGAATTTTAAAATTTAATCCAAAACGAAGCAAAATGGCAAAACAAAAAGCTAAAATTTCGCCGATCTTTCTGCGCGTAAAGGCCTTCATCGTCGATCTTTTCATCATCGCGATGCCCCTATTCTACGGCGTTACCTATCTCGTCTTGGGCTCGAAAGAGGCTCTGTGGCGCAACCAAGCCGCGATCGCGCTTATCTGGCTTGCTTACGGCGCGATTTGCGCGGCATTTTACGCCCGCAGCGCCCAGACGCCTGGCTACAAGCTCGCGGGGCTTTACCTCATCGACGTTCGCAGCGGGCGCAAAGTAAGCTTTTTTAGGGCACTAGCTCGCTTTGCGTGCTTTGTATTTGCAGGCTTTAGCGTCATCGGGCTTTTGATCTGCTTCTTTCGCAAAGACAGGCTGAACTTACACGACCTGCTAAGCGGGACTGCGCCCGTCGTGCGAAAGGACGCGCAGTGAGCGGGCAGATTTGCGGCATCGACGAGGCAGGGCGCGGCTGTCTTGCAGGACCGCTTTGCGTCGCTGGTTGCGTCTTGCAGCGCGAGATCGCGGGACTTGCCGATAGCAAAAAGCTAAGCGAGAAGCGCCGCGAGGAGCTTTACGCCCAGATCACCAAAAACTCGCGCTATAAAATCGTCGAAATTTCAAGCGCACAGGTCGATGAGGCGGGCCTAAGCTCGTGTCTAAGATCGGCGCTTGAGCAGATTCTCGCGTATTTTGCTGATTTTAGCGGACAGATCATCTACGACGGTAACGCAAGCTTCGGTGTACGCGGACTTCAGACGCTCGTAAAGGCTGACGCGCAAATCGCCGAAGTAAGCGCGGCGAGCATCCTCGCCAAGGTCACGCGCGACCGCACGATGTATGAGCTCGCGCAACGCTATCCGCAATACGGCTTCGCGCAAAACAAAGGTTACGGCTCGGCCGCGCACATCGCGGCGATCGAACGATACGGGCTCACGCCGTTTCACCGCGCGAGCTACAAGATCAAATCGCTGCAACCCTCGCTGTTTGATTAATGAAATTTCTTTTGCTGCGATTTGTTTCGCGCTGTTTAGGACGCGCTCACTCGCTTAAATTTCGACCTCGCACCCTCTGCGTGCATTCGGCACAGAATTTAACTCATCCGCATTGCGCCGCCAGTCGCTGAATTTATTTACTGAAAAGAATTTAGAAATCCGCGTCTAAAAGTTAAGTTTGCTTGATAAGTGGTGTCAAATATCTTGGAGGGGGATTATCTTAAATATTGTCTATGTTGTGCTATGCTTATGGCAGAGAATAATGAATTTTGTGGAAGCGCAAATGAAGATAGAGTTTTTCCAACACCTAAAAAAATGAAAGGAGTAAAATGCTATGCCAAGACCGACTACAAAAAATGATTTAATGACTGCCGCCGAGCAAAACTATGAGAAGTTAAATTTACTCATTTCGAAGATGAGCGAGGAGGAGCTAAATACGCCGTTTGATTTCTCAAAGGACGAGAAGAAAAAGGAGGCTCATTGGAGAAGAGATAAAAATTTGAAAGATATTTTAATCCACCTCTACGAATGGCATAGGCTTGTTTTGAATTGGGTAAATTCCAATCGAAAGGGAGAAGAAAAACCGTTTTTGCCCGAACCGTATAACTGGAAAACTTATGGAGATATGAATTTGGAACTTTGGAAGAAGCACCAAAAAACCTCACTTGAAGAAGCGACTAAGATGCTTCATAAATCGCATAAAGATATTTTAGAGTTAGCCGAAACATTTACAAACGAAGAGCTGTTTTCAAAAGATGTATATAAATGGGTCGGGGGCAGCACGCTTGGATCATACTTCGTAAGCGCCGCTTCGAGCCATTATGACTGGGCGATGAAAAAGCTTAAGGCCCATCAGAAAAATTGCAAGACAAAATAGCGGAAATAGGATAGTAGGGCGTATTTCAAAGCGAGTGCGCTTATTGCGACTAAAGAAGTAAAAATTTTGATTAAAGCAAACCCGCGCCGTAAATTTAAAATTTAGCTCGTAAATTTATCCGCGCATTCACTCCGCAGCAGTTTAGAAAGTGAAATTTTGTGCAGCATGAATATGAACGCGCGCTACGCCGCACTAAATAAATTAAAATTCCGATCTATGCTAAATTTAGCCCATATTTGCGCCGTATCAAAACTCAAAATTTTAAAATTCGAGGCTTGGAATTTCGTGCGAAATCAAGCGCGAAATTCCACGCGCTGTTTCGCGCACGAAGGCGGTAAAATTTAGAAATTTTAACCAAACTTTCGCTATCATCACGGTTTAAATTTTCACCCAAAGGAAACCGATGTTTGAATGGATCGCCTCACCTGAGGCATGGATCAGCCTAGCGACGCTCACGGGGCTTGAGATCGTGCTTGGCATCGACAATATCATCTTTATCGCGATTTTGTGCGGCCGCCTGCCCGAGGCGCAGCGCGGACGCGCCCGTATAATGGGGCTCGCGCTTGCGATGTTCACGCGCATACTGCTGCTTCTCAGCCTAAGCTGGATCATGGGGCTAACCAAGCCGCTATTTAGCGTGCTTGCGCGCGATTTTAGCGGACGCGACCTCGTGCTGATCGGCGGCGGATTGTTTTTACTCGTCAAATCCACGCTCGAGATCCACTCCAGCGCCACGGGCGAGGCGCACGAGCATAGCGCTAGCAGCGGCAAGGCAAGCTTCGGCGGCACGCTCGTGCAGATCGCCGTTTTGGACATCATCTTTTCACTCGACAGCGTCATCACCGCCGTGGGCATGGCGCAGCACCTGCCCGTGATGATCCTCGCAGTGATCATCGCCGTGGGCGTGATGATGCTCGCTAGCGGCGCGATCGCGCGCTTCGTGGACGCAAACCCGACGATCAAAATTTTAGCGCTTGCCTTTTTGATCCTAGTTGGCGTCTCGCTGATCGCAGACGGCCTGGGCTTTCACATACCTAAGGGCTACATCTACTTCTCGATGGCGTTTTCACTGCTGGTGGAGCTCATCAATATCCAGATCCGCAAAAAATCCGCCGCGAAATAGGAGGAGCGGAATTTTGCGAGATCTGAAAGGCACGCATGGGCTTTGCTAAATTTCTTTCGCCGCGGCAGATCAAGCTTGCTCGCGGCACGGCTCGAAATTTCAAGCTTGAGCCCGCGGCTGCAGGCACGGCGAAATTTAGCTTTACGCTGGAGGACTTGTGCTTTGCGGGAAATTTGGACTTAAGGCGCGACGGACTTTATCTGCCGATACGCGAGGGCGACGAGCTAGCGGTAATCTATGAAGATGAAGCTTTGGGCTCAAAATTCGGCGATGAGGCTTTGGGGAGCTTAAATTCCTGCCGCGAGGCTTTAAGCGGCGCCGATTTAAATGGCGAAAACTCCGTGCCGCGTCCTAACTGTGAAATTCCAAGCGACCGCGCTTCCGCTGCCGCAAATTCAAACTGCGACGCACATAGCGATACCGCGGAAAGTGCACGTCAAAATTCTGCGGTATCTGATTTATCAAATAAAGATCGCAGCGGTATAAATTCCGCCGCTTTGAGCCTGATCCGCGAAGGCTTTAACGAGCAGGCGAACGCCGATACGAAGTTTTATGCTTCGAATTTAAATTGCAAAGATTTAAGCGGCTCTGCCTCTTTAAATTCTACTTGCGAGAGCCGTGGCGGCGTTTCGGTAAACTCCGCCGCTTCCGCCCTTCCGCTAGATTTTGTTAATCTAAGCCTAGGAGCGCAGCGCTGGAGGGACGCTGGTAGCACGGCGCTTGCCGCGATATTCGCAGTCTTCGGCGTAGTGCTGACCGCAATGAGCATCTACTGCATAATCTTTATTTTTGAAAAGAGCGATCCTGCGGTGGCGATAGCCCTGCCCGTCCTCGCGCCTTTTGCGTATTGCAGCTTTAGGTTTATGCGAAGAGATTGGCGCGCCGCAAAGTTCGGACGCATATTCGCAGCGCTTCCGCATGGACTTTTCATGAAGCCGAGGAACGGGTATTGTTTGTCCTCGCGCAAGC
>NZ_CALLWC010000018.1 GCF_938015785.1 uncultured Campylobacter sp.
CGCGCTGGACGGGCTGTATTTATCGGGCGATAGCAAGCGGCAGATCGTCTCCGGCGCGCTACGCGCAGATCAAAATTTGGCGGAGCTTGCGGACGGCGAAAATTGCATGAAATTTAAGAATTTAGACGCAAAAAATTCCACAAATTCTGCGAGCATCAAGAATTTTGCGAAATCAGCGAATTCCACAAGCTCTGCAAATTCTACTAACGCAGCAAATTCTATAAATTCCGCCCGCTCCGCCGAAGTTTCGGCGCCCGCCAAGGCGAAGGACGCTTCGCAGAGCTTTGAGCTGCAAAACGGCGATATTCTTCGTGCCCGCTACAAAGACTACCGCGTAAGCGGACTGTGGAATCAAAGCCGCGGCATGAAGCTCGGCGATACGCGCAGCGGGCTTCGGCGCGTGATAGATTTTATCGCGAGCGTGGCACTACAAATAGGTCTGCGTCTAGGCGGCGCGCTCGTGCTGACGTGGCTCGGTGATCATATCGGCGGCTCCTTCGGCAACGCTCTAAGCTTCATCGGATTTTTACTGCTGCTTAGCCTTATGCTTTGAAAGGTAAATTCCAAACGGCAGCCTCGCGGAATTTTGCAACTTCAAGGAATTTCAAATTTCGCAATTTCGCAGAATTCCGTAGCGAGCGGATTTGGATTTTAAATTTCAAGGCTTTGGAGCTGTAAATTTAAAGGCGCGGCAAAATTTCAAAATTCAGGCGCGTAAAACTTCGGCTGCGAAATTTTAAAATTCTAAATTTTAAAGCATAAAATTTCAAGGCGCGGATTTTAATTTCAGAATTTTAAATTTTACGCTGCAGAATTCCTCGGCGTGGATTAAAATTTTAAATTCAAAGCGTGCGGGATTTCAAGGCGCGTGAAATTCCAAAGCACGAAATCAAAAAGCGGAATTTTAAAATTTCAAATTTTAAGGTGCGCAGAGCTGTAGCATGTGGAGCCGCAGCACGGCGTGTGAAGTTATAGTGCGCGAGGCTGTGACACGCAAAGCCACGGCGAGCCGTGCGCTAGCTCCAAATTTTTTCGTTTAGTTTTAGGTTTTTTACGATCGCTAAAAAGTGCGAAAGCTCGCGCTTGAGCTGCGCGGCAGGGTCGCGGCGTAGCACGCTTTCGTCGATGTCGGGCTCGAAATTATCGCGCCCCGTATTTACGAAAATATAAATTTTGCTATCTGCGAAGCTAAGGCTAACGGGCGCGGCCACGGCGCCTGCGAAGCGCAAGAGCCTCCGCATAAAGGCGGGTGTTAGAATATACATCGCGCTCGTCGCGTCCTCGCAATACACGGCGAAGGCGGCGTTAAACTCCGCATCGTCCATATCAATCTTTTTTAGCCCGAGGGTGTTCGGCGCGCCGGCGCGAGCGGGAAAAATCAGGGTTTTGGCACTTATGCGTTTGTTAAATTCCGCGTAGAAAAAGGTGCCGAGGATTTCGCTTTCCGAAAATCTATTAAATAAACTTACGTCACAAAATGCGAACTTCACGCCGTCATAAACGCCCGAGACCCTGTCGTTGCCGCCTTTGAATTTATCTAGTCGAAAAAAGAGCCCCGAGAGCTTAAGCTTGGCGGGATCGATACTGCCTCCAATATCGTATCGATAGCCGAACGCCTTGAAATAAGGCATTAGATAGTGCTCTTTAAAAGCGCACTGAAATTTTACCGAATAATCTTGTTTAAAGCCTCTAAACAATACGAATAAGCTCGAAGCAGCCAAGATTAAAATTATAATCGCGAGTAAGATATATTTGGAAATCGTGGGGCGATTTTGTAAATCGTTTAAAAATAGGCTCATAGCAAAAAGGCAGGCAGCGTAGATTATCTTAGCTTTTATGGAGCTTTCATCGCACAAAACGGCTACTATAAGAACAACCGCGAATAATCCGATAAGCGGCAACAAATCCGCCATGCCTCCTCCGTCGCGCAGTTTGCATACCGAAAACGCACCGTAGCCGAGCATGCACGCCGCCGCGAAGATCGTATTTCTTTTCGCCTTATACAAAAGCCCCAGCCTGATCTGCTCCAGCTCGCTTGCGCTCATTTTGCCCCTTTTAAATTTAAGATGGATTATGACGCTTGCGGGCTTTAAATTTGCTTACGAACGGCGACGAAATTTTAAAATTTAGACTTGGATAAATTTGCGGCTAAATTTAGCGGCGGATTGTTTAAATGGAGCAAAGACGGGATTTCGGTATAAATTTAAGCGGCGCGAAATTTTAAAAATTCCGTGCCGCGAATGGAGATAAAATTTTACGAACGCGTTTAAATTTCGCTACAAAATTTCATCTGCGCGGCAGCGTAAAATTTCGCAAAATAGACGCCGTAGTTTATGCCGCAAAATTTACGAGCGCCTGTGAGCGAACGTAGATAAATTTACGGACGCCCGTGCTGCAAAGAGCACAGCGCAGACGCCGCTAGCAAAATTTAGATTTTTCTATAAGGCGCCTGTCCGACTTCGTAGAAGTTATTGCCCTCACTATCGATCGCTACGATAGCGGGGAAATCCTCGACCGTAAGTCGCGCGACCGCCTCAGGTCCTAGCTCTGGATAGGCCAGCACTTCATATTTTTTGATGCTTTGGCTAATCAGCGCGCCCGCACCGCCGATAGCGACCATATAGACGCAGCCTGATTTTTTCATCGCCTCAACGACGGCGTCGCTGCGGTAGCCCTTGCCGATCATACCGTTGATGCCTACTTCGTTTATCATCGTAGGAGTGTATTTGTCCATACGCCCGCTAGTCGTAGGTCCTGCAGCACCGATTGCCTGGCCTGGTTTGGCAGGGGTCGGCCCCAGATAATATATCGTCTCGCCGGCTAAGTTTACGGGTAGCTTCTCGCCGCGAGCGAGGGTTTCGGTTAGAGCCTTGTGCGCGGCATCGCGAGCTGCGATGATGGTGCCGCTGATTAGTACGTTATCGCCCGCCTTTAGGCTTTTTACTACGCTTTTATCGAAAGGTGCGGTAATTCTTTTAACTTCTGACATGATTTCCTCCTTATAGTTCGGCGTCGGCATGGCGAGCCGCGTGGCAGTTGATATTAACGGCGACCGGAAGCCCTGCTATGTGGGTCGGATACCACTCTACATTTACCTTAACGGCGGTATTTATGCCGCCCAAGCCCTGCGGACCGACGCCAGTAGCGCGCGCCATCTCCAGCAGCTCATCCTCTAGCTTGGCGTAGCGCTCGTCGGGATTTCTGCTGTCGATCGAGCGAACCGCGGCTTGCTTGGCTAAAAGCGCCGCCTTATCCATCGTGCCGCCGATACCAACACCTACGACCATAGGAGGGCAAGCGTTAGGACCTGCGTATTTGACCGCCTCTAAAAATACCTTTTTTACCCCCTCGATGCCGTCTGCAGGAACGAGCATTTTTAGCACCGATTTGTTCTCGCTACCGAAGCCCTTCGGGGCTACTTTTATCTTAAGCTTATCTCCGGGGACGATACGTGTATTGATGACTGCGGGGGTATTGTTTGTGGTGTTTTTACGCTCAAAAAGCGGCTCTGCGACCACGGATTTACGCAGATAGCCGCCTACGTAGCCGTCCGCGACGCCTGCGTTGATAGCGTCCTCCAAATATCCACCCTCGATATGCACATCCTGACCGAGTTCGACAAAAACCACCGTCATACCGGTATCTTGGCAGATCGGCGCGACCTCTTTCGCTGCCAAATCGGCATTTTGCAAGAGCTTGCCTAAGATATCTTTACCGATAGGCGAAGTCTCGTTCTCGCGCGCTTTCTCAAATGCCGCGCGCATATCGGGCGTGACGTGATAACAGGCTTTTTTGCAAAGCTCGCTGACTACTTTTGTAATCTCAGCCGCTTGGATCGTTTTCATGATCTCTCCTTGTATTGAAATTTTAATGGATTATATTCCGTTAAACTAAAAACTTAGTTTAAAATTTTATCTTCATTTAATAAATTTTAACAAAAGGCTAGAAAATAAGCGGTTTTTAATCTTTTTATAATAAAATACCACTTTTCGAATTATCAAATACTAAAAATTTTGCGAAGAAATTTTAAAATCAAGGAAACCTATGAAAAAGAAAACTCTTGTGCTGCTCGTGGGCGCTTGTGTGCTTATAGGAATGATACTTTCTCTTGGGATTGCGGAGATGGTTCACCTTACGGGCACCGATAAATTCTGCGTATCCTGTCATACGATGCAGCCGATGGCAAACGCATTTCACAACGATGTTCACGGCGGCAATAACCCGCAAGGCTTCAAGGCCGATTGCGTCGCCTGTCACGTTTCTCATGAAAATACCTTTATGTATCTTTGGACCAAAGCTCTAACCTCCGCAAATGATGTCTACAAGACGGTCTTTACCGATGCCGATAAGATCGACTGGCAAAAAAAACGCAAGGAGCGAAATCATTTCGTTTATGAAAGCGGCTGTCTAAGCTGCCATCGAAATTTAAAAGAGCAGAATAACCAAGTAAATAAAGCCTGGCTCGCGCATAGGGATTATTTCGCGGGCACTACCGGCAAAACCTGCGTGCAGTGCCACGAAAACGTCGGTCACAAAAATATGGGTATAGAGATTACCAAATATTGGGATAAATACAACCGAGAAAATAACAAAACCAAGTAAAGGAGAAGCAATGCTAAAAAAAGTCGCTATTTTAATAGCCTGTATCGCATCGTTTGCATTCGCAGAAATGCCCGCGCAGCATGCGAATATGTCCGCGTCGGACGCGAACGTAAGCAATTCTGTAAACGTTAGTCTTACGAAGAATTTAAAGGTAAATAGGCAGCTTACGCCGCTAGCTAGACGCTGCGTCGAGTGCCATGCCGAAAAAACTCCGGGCGTCGTTGCGGATTGGAAGATGAGCCGCCACGCTCACGTAGGCGTTAGCTGTACCGACTGCCACTCGCAGCCAGCAGATAGCCCTATGGCAGCTAAAGAGCCGCATCCGAAAGACACAGACAATCATATTTCGGTGCTAGTTAGCCCAAAAACTTGTGCCAAATGCCACAGCAACGAGGTTAAAGAGTTTGAAAACAGCGGTCACGCAAGAGGCGCTATGCAAATGCAAGCCAACAAAGGAATGGTTGATCTAATGTATCACTACGAAGGACGTGATATCCCTGATCTTAAACATGCACCTGATATTACCGGCTGCTCTCAATGCCACGGTAGCGTCGTTAAAATGGATGAGCATAACAAGCCTACCAAAGAGACCTGGCCCGTTTACGGCATCGGTACGGTTTATCCGGACGGTAGCGTAGGTGGATGCAAATCGTGCCACTCGGGTCATAAATTTTCGATCGCCGAAGCTCGTAAGCCTGCTGCTTGCGCATCTTGCCACTTAGGACCTGATCATCCGGATATCGAAATTTACAACAACTCAATGCACGGACACGTATTTAACGCTGAAGGCAATGAGTGGAAATTCGATAGCGCTCCTGGTACTTGGGCGGTTCCTGATTACCGCGCTCCTACATGCGCGACCTGCCATATTAGCGGCGGTGTGGGCGATTTAAACTCCACTCACAACGTATCTCAACGCTTGAAGTGGAATTTGTGGCAGCCTAAGAGCAATCTACGCACCGGCGGTAATGAGACTGCGGTAAGCGAGTTTTTAAATACCGGCAAACTAAACGTTGGCAATCCTTTGGCAGGTAATCTAAACGGTCCTGAGGCGGCGCGTGCCGAGATGAAGCAAGTATGCAAAGAGTGCCACGCAAGCACCCACACTAATAATTTCTTTGAGGTAGGCGATAAGCAGGTACTTCTATATAATGTTTACAACGACGAAGCGACTAAGATGCTAAAAGAACTTAAGGAAAAGAAACTTCTAAAAGACGATCCTTGGGCGGATGCGTTCCAGCGAATCTACTATGTTTCATGGCACCACGAGGGTCGCAGAATGCGTCAAGGCGCGCTAATGGGCGGACCTGATTATTCGCATTGGCACGGCGTATTCGAGGTCAAAAATGATATCAGAGAGATGCGCGAAATCTACGAGCGCCGCATCAAAACCGGCAAGATCGAGGAATAATCCTTCTTAGTCTGCTAAATTTTGCCGGACTAAACAGATCAAGCTTGTAAGCCCCTGTACTTCGCAGGGGCTTTTTTGTTTGGATAAAATTTTGGAATTTTATTTTGTAATCCGCGCAAAGCCCATCGAAAATCGCCCTAAAAGCCACTACAAAATCACTATCTAATTATTTAAGATTATTGAGAATTTATGACGGAAGTAGCTGATAAATTAGAGTAAATTTATCTCTTTGCAATCCAAAATTAGCTACAATCGCGCATATCATTTAAAAGGAATTTTATGGACAAGCAAACGGCATTAGACTTTTTGAGACTTCATCAGCCGATGCCTGCGCAGCTTTCGGATCAGCTTGTGGCAGAGTTTCGCGCGGTACGGGAGTTTTTGCGTGATAATCCCTGCGACGAGGCGCTTGAGCCGCTTTTGCGCTCGCTAAACGAGGGCGACGGCGCAGGTGAATATCCGCTCGTGGACGAGGTATTGGGCGCGGCGGACGATGCTGCTGCGGTAGCTGCGATTAGAGCGGTCTTGGAGGATCCAAACACGGGCAGTGGAGCGCGATTTTGGGCGACGCTTTTTAGCGTGAGCTTCGTCCGTAAGGAGCTCATCGCAAGTCTGGAGACATCGCTTAAATACGCAAACGATGATTTGATCGAGCTTACGAAGGAGCAGATCGAAATGTTTAAGCAGCTGGTGTAAAGCTAGCTGCGTAACTTAGAGTTACGCCTTACTCACCAGATTGCGCTGCTACAAAGCAAATCCAAATTTATAAAAATCGGCTTAATCGAAGGCTGCTTTTAAATTTTAAAATTTTGCGGTCGCTTAAAATTTTTTTAGAGGCTACGATTACGAAAGAGGCGCACTTTATTTTCTATGGGCTGTGGCAGGCGCCCTGTGCGAGGATTGCTATCGGCAAAGATATAGCGTCGCCGCTAAGTGCGAGCGGCGCAGGCACCGAGAGAATATGTATCTAGGGAGGGTAGAAATTTCACGGCGTCGTTTGAAGTAAAATTTTAAATCTGCGGGCTTGTGATAGAATTTAAGTCGTAATAATGAAGCAGAATTTAATATGCGGCGAGTTCGCCGCTGAAATTTTAAGATTACGTCGCGCAGTGGCAAGATTTCGCTCGGTGCGATCCGTACGAAATTTTAAGCCGTAAAGATAAAGCGGAATTTTTAATACGTGATTTTTTGAGACGAAATTTTAAGCAATGAGTTTGAGGGGGAATTCTGAGGCGTGAGTTAGATTATAAACTTACACCGTCGAGAGGATATCGCGCCTTTTTGCGGGCTGAGAACTTCGACCGCGCAACAAAGAATTCCACGCCATTTCGCACTACAGCTACGGACCTCGACCACACAGTGAGCAAGGCTGCGCTATGCGACTAAGGATACTGCACTATTTTGCAAGCGATCTTGTAGCGAGATTAGATTATGAGTCTCGGCGTGCGGCGTAGGAATTTGGGCGGGTGTGATCCGTGCAAGGTTGCGTGGCACAGATTTTGCGCCTCCATCTGCACCGCCAAAAAAATTCTACCGAGCGGAGTTGTGATCTAGAAATTTTGCAGCGGCATGAAATCTCCTAGCGCGGATTTTGAGCTTGCGCAAAATTTTGCACCGCTAGCATTTGAGAGACCTGAAATTTTAAATTGCATGTCGCTTTAAAATTTTAAACTTATGAAATTTGAGCCGCGCTTACTTTTAAATCCTAATTATGCGCCGTGCTTGGCGATGAAATTTTAAAATTTTATTGCGCCAAGAGCAGCTCGATCAATCGGCGGACGCAACTAAAAATAAGATAGATAAAATGCATCAGCGCGTGAAGCGGGTCTAAATTTAAATTGCGGGCGAAATTTTAAAGCGTGGCCTAGACCGCTTGCGGGCGTTCGGTTTCGGCTTTAAAATAGTTAAATTTAGCGCTGGCACCCGCAAGACGCTTCGGCTATCTGATTTTTGCGGTGCCGAAGCAAAGTCCGTTTTCGTTGCACTGCATATTTTCGATTTGCGGATCCTCGCTTTCGCCGCAAATTTGAATCATTTGATGCGATGCTTCATCCATTTTAGGCTCGCTGCAATGCGAAACGCCGGGCTCTGGATGCTCCGAGTTAGAACAGCCGCATATAATCAGCGCCGCGCAGACAAACAATAGGACATTTTTCATTCTAAATCCTTTTAAAAAATTTCGTAATTTTATCTTTACAAAACTGAAATTTTACGGAATTTAAAGCGTTTCGGATAAATTTAATGTATCTGCATCTGCAAATATAAATTTTCTAAATTTCACGTTAGATACGAAGAGGCGGCGTGCGAGGCGAGATAAATTTAATATTTGTGAGCGAGTTTTAAGACGCAGCCCAAATCGTTTTACGGAAAGATAAGATTAAAGGCGCACTTAATCTTATCTATTGTTTTAAAATTTTTTACCGAAAGCTGCTAGAATTACGCCCTTTAAACCAAAATAAGGAGAAAACATGGCAATGACGAATTACATGGAACTTTTGATGGCAAATCAGCCGTGGAATTTGATTTTATTTATGGCGGTGCCGATGGGCTTAGCAGAAGCGATAGTAGCGAGCGAATTTTTTAGCTTGTACCGCGCGAAGGAGGGCTCTTTGGCGCTAAAAATCAATAAATGCCTTAGCATCATTCTCGGCGCTTATTTTACGATATTAATTATTTACGTAGCGGTTAAAATTTTGCCCGTCATTCATTTACGTGGCGCTGCGGACACCTTAGCTTTGGCGGCATACGTAGCGGCGGCGCTGCCTGCGCTAGTACTGCTACTTTTGGAGCTCGGAGTTATCGCAAAAGGAGCGGAATTTAGAGCTAGGCTTAAATTTCATTTCTTGGCGCTGATTGTATTTTTGGTGCTAGGACACGTCGCGATGATTTTTGGAATGACCGATCCAGGTATGAGCGGCATGGAACGTTCTATGATGGATCATGGCTCGATGAGCGGGATGAGCCACGATATGGGTTCGATGGAGGGGATGGATCATTCGCATATGAATCATGGCTCGATGGAGAACATGGATCATGGTGGCATGGATCACTCAAAGATGGAGCATTCACATTAACTTTAGTATGCCCGGCTTGGGCTAAATTTTAAAATTCTATCCCGCCGAGCTGCGGAGCTAATAGATCTTTATGATTTGATTGTCTTTGTCTGCGAAATGCATATGCAAGCACCTCTCAAATAAAATTTTACCGCCTTTCATATGCCGCTTGCGAGGCGGTAAAATTTAATATCAAGCTTATCGCCCCACCTTTTTACGTTCTTGTGATCTTTTAAGCCGACTTATGCAGGCGCAAAGCTCGCACATAGGCGGTTGCAGGTTTAAATTTGCGTGCAAACCGCTTTGGTATATTTTTTAACGTTAGTTTAATGCTAAATTTATATAATCTAAGTCTAGTTATATTTTAAGAGACGATTAAGAATGAAATGCACTAAGCTTGGAGGCGGATAGAGAATGCAAGATTGCGAATTATTGGACGTTTTGTCCAATAAAAGGGTTCTTTGCCTAGAGGATGAGCCTGGGATTTTAAAAAATATAACCGAATCGCTGCAGCTGTTTTTCGGCGAAGTAGTGGGAGTTAAGGACGGACTGGAGGCGCTTGATGAGGCGATGAGCGGTTCGTACGACGCACTGGTTTTTGATATCGGCGTGCCGCATATGGACGGGCTAGAGGTCGTTAAAAAGATCCGAGCTGCCGGCATCTCAGTGCCAATCGTGATACTTTCGAGCCACACCGAGCAGGAGTATCTGTGGCGGGCGGTGGAGCTTAAGATCACTAGGTATTTGCCTAAGCCGTACGACAAAAACGCCTTTATAAAGGCGCTGCAAGACGTCGCTGCGGAGCTGATAAATCACGCGCCGATATTTAGCATAAGCAGTGAGTTGAAGTATGATTTTGCCAAAAAGATCATCTACGTCAAAGACAGCGCCTGTCATCTTTCCAAAAGCGAGAGCAAGCTTTTGGAGTACTTCTTAGCGCGCAAAAATCAAACCGTAACCTACGAGCAGCTATTCGGCTATATGTGGGAGTTCGAGCAGCCCAGCAAGGAGGCGATCAAGGCGATCGTCAAAGAGCTGCGCCGCAAGATCGGCAAGGACGTGATCAAAAATTTATATGCGGTGGGGTATCTCTTTGAAGTATAAATTTAAATTTATCGTAGCGGTTTTTGTGCTGCTATATATCGTAATCACGGCGTTGGTTTTTAACTTCTACCGCGAGCTCGCGCTAAAGGATACGAGGCGCGAGGCGTTTTACATCCTAGATACGATGAATGCGGTGCGCGATTACGTCTCGACCGTGCAGCGCCCGCTAATAAACGAACTTAAAGAAAAAAAGCTTCTAAGCGAGGAATTTTTCGATCCGAGGCTGATGTCCTCGACCTACATAACGCGCGAAATTTATAAAATTCAGCTCGCCAAAGAAAACATCAACTACGACTACAAGCTCGTCGCTACCGATCCGCTCAATCCAGAGCACGAGGGAAGCGAGTTTGAGAATGAAATTTTAGAGGGCTTTAAAGAAAACAAATATAAAGAATACTCCAGAGTCATCTATGATAAAGGTGGCGCCTCGTATCTTTTAAGCCTACCGATAACAAACTCCCAGCCTTCGTGCACCGAATGCCACAGCATCAACGCAGCACCTAAAAAGATGCAAGAGCTCTACGGCGATGTGGGGAATTTCAAAGGCGGCCTAGGCGATACGATCGCGATGATAAGCTTTAAAATTCCGATAAAAAGCATTCTGCTCTATCACACCAAAGAGTTTGTCGTTAGCGGTCTAAGCGTGCTTGCAGTGTTTTTGATCTGCATATTTTGTATCTATAAAATTCACAAAAAAAACGAGACCTTAAAGATGCAAACTCAGCTTTTACTGATAAATCAAAGCCGCCTAGCGCTCATGGGCGAGATGATCGGCAATATCTCGCACCAGTGGCGCCAGCCACTATCGCAGATCAGCTCCACGCTCATAAATTTAGAGCTTTATAGCGAGCGGGGCAAGCTATCAAAAGAGAGGCTCGAAGGCGGCATAAAAGACGCGGGCGAGCAGGTGAAATTTATGAGCGATACGATCGAAGATTTTAAAAATTTCTTCAATCCGAATATGCCAAAGAAAGAATTTAGCGCCAGCGAGGCGATCGAGCAGGCGCGTAAAATTTTAAATGCCTCGCTTAAAAAGCACGTCATCGACATAAGCGTGCGGATAGAGGAAAATTTCACGCTTTATGGCAACGTAAACGAGCTCATCCAGGTGCTCATAAACATCATAAACAACGCAAAAGAGGCGTTTTTGGACGTGCCGCTTAAACGGCGTGAGATTAAAATTCGCTCGTTTTTAAAGCAGGGCGAGCGAGTGATTACGATCGAAAATAACGCAAGCCGCATCGATGAAGCGCAGCTAGATAAAATTTTTGAGCCGCACTTTACGACAAAGCAGCAGGGCAGCGGGCTAGGGCTATATATGAGCAAGATGATAATCGAAAAAAATGGAGGGAGCATAAGCGCTGCAAATTCCGACGAAGGCGCGGTATTTACGATCTCTTTTCGTTAAATTTAGACTTCATTAAATTTCTCCCTTTTTCACCCTTTTTTGTTGATATTATTTTGAGCGTAGAACTTTGCTAATTTAAAATTTCGATTTTCAAAGGAGGAGCCATGAAAAAATGGAATAAGATGCTACTCGGCGCGCTAGCCTGTATTAGCATTTTTGCCGCAGGAGCCTGTGCTGATGAAGGCATGGGGCATGAGATGGAAATGTCGCAAAAATCGCGCGACGTCATCGCAAATCCTAAGGGCACGTTGCAAAGTAGAGGCGTCATATCCTTGCAGGACTACGTCGTAGAAGAGCGAGAGATGTATGACTGGCTATTTAAAAATCACCCGATTTTTACCAAATACGGCGGTAAGACGGTCGGTAAGATGGATGTACACGACCGAGGTTTGGAGTGGCTTGCGGAAGGGCATGGATTTGACTTTTCAAAGGCGAGTAAAAGAGATGACGGCAAGGGCTATAGCTCTATGATGTATAGAATCCCTGCAGGATCTTCTTTGCAATTTCCGAATAAATTCATAGGCCCTGAAAAATGCGGCGAGTGCCACCCTGCGCAGTATGAGACATGGAGCAGATCGCGCCACGCCACTACTATCCGCTTCCCAGGCGAGCACCCGGAGGTTAATAACAACCTAACTGATCCTGTATTTAGCCCAGATACCGCGTCGATCCTTCCAAAAGGTATTACCCCTGACGTAATTTATGCGACCGTGGGGCATCTAAGGACAAAATTTGGCTACGTAGATGCATGGCTTCTACGCGGAACCTATCACGTAGAGGGCGGTTTGCTAAGAGATGGCACCGGTCAGATCGTAGCCGGCGGCAACCAATTCCAAAGGACTTGGGCGTTAAATTTAGACGATGAGACGGTCAAAAAGATTAAAAAGATTGTTCCGGAATTCCCGGAAACTCTAGCCGATTATGGCGATAACGGCGGTTACGTAAGAGGTCTTGCGTCGTATGCTGCGAAATATAAAAAATCGATGTTTTTCCAAGCAAACAGCTCGTATTGCGAGGTCTGTCATCCGTTTAAATTTGACTTCAAAACCAAGAAGGAATTTTACGCGGCTTTGGGTAACGCAAAAGAGCTTCAAAAGCACACTATCTCCAAGGGTATCACCTGTGAAGAGTGCCATGGAGCGGGCGGTCACCTTGACGGCGCTACAAATTTTAGAACCTCAAACTGCGAACGCTGCCACCAAAGATTTAACTATAGCCCTGATTTAGCTCGTGCTAATCCGCTAAACAACGGAAATCCCGATCTATCTCTTAGCTCTAAATTTAAATCTATGGGTCCAGGCTGTGGCTCTGAAGGCTCTCAGTCCTACTTTACCGCTCACTACGAGAAGGGTATGCGCTGCATAACCTGCCACGATCCGCACGATAACACTGGGCCGGTAGTTGGCGATAAAACCGTCAAGGGCGTAAATTATAACTCCGAGCAGGGCTATTTGAGCGCGTTTTATACAAAGCCTAAGATCACAAAAGAGTGCAAAGATTGTCACCAAGAGCAAGCCTACATCGCCGCAAGAGCTGATACGCATAAAGACAACACCTGCGCATCTTGCCACATGCCGTTTATGATGAGCTGCGAGAACTTCTACGCTATTCAGTTCCAAGACAACGCGGGATTCGATACTCAAAGAAGATCGCACATCTGGAAGATCGACATCGATCCTACTAGAAAATCTCTAGTCGCAGGCGATGCCGCTAAAGGTCCAAGAGATGCGAAAGATTGGCACTTCCAAAGAAATAAAGATGGACGAAATTTCGTCGATCTTATGTGGTCGTGCGCACGAACGTCTTGGGCAGATAAAGATATGCAAGATACCAAAGGCTGCCATAGTCCAGTCGTCTCCGAGCTAAAAGAGACGCTTCACTTCAAGAACCAAAAGCAGGTTTACGATGAGGTTATGGGCTGGCAAACTCCGATTAAGAGCGACTTCTCGCAAGTTAAGATCGGTATTCAAGGAATTTACTCTATCCTTGAGACTAAAAAGCTTAACTCCAGCGACAAAACTCGCGTTTACGAGCTAATAGAAAAAGCTCAAGATACCGTCGATCTTATCGAAAAAGACGGCTCATGGGGTATGCATGGCTTTAAATATACTAAGCAAAGGCTAGAAGCCGCTAAAGAGTATATCAAAGAGGCTCAAAGAATTCTAAATAATAATTTATAATTCTTTCGGGGTCGCGTAAGTTCGCGACCCCGAAATTTAAAAGGCAAATGTATGCAAAAAAGACTAAAAATTTTCTTGCCTATCGTTTTGGCAAGCTGCGCGTTGGGTGCGAATTTAACTACGCAAGAACAAAAAGAATCTTATAGCATCGGAGCTTCCACCGGAAGCTATGTTTCAAACCAGCTGCATTCACAAGCCGCGTTAGGTGTCAAATATGACTTAGATGCGGTAATAGAGGGGTTTTTGGACGCTCTTAAAAAGCAGCAGAAACTAAAAGATGAGGAAATTATTGCGCTTTTGAATCAAAGAGCCGACAAGCTAAATAAGATCGTAGAAACAAATTCCAAAGCGGAGCTTGATAAAAATTTAAAAGCAGGCAAGGAATTTATGGCGAAGAATGCCAAAAATCCGGACGTTAAAACCACAAAATCCGGTCTTCAATATGAAATTCTAAAGCTAGGTATGGGCGAAAAGCCAAAGCCTGAGAGCGTAGTGGTGATGAACTACAAGGCGTATTTGACGAACGGTAGCGTATTTGACGATACTTTCGCGTCTAAAATTCCGGCGCATCTTTCTATGATAGGCTTAATCGACGGATTGCGCGAGGGGTTGCTTTTGATGAATACGGGCTCGAAATATAAATTTACAATCCCTAGTAATTTAGCCTACGGCAACGTGGACGTAGATAGAATTCCTGCGGGTTCTGTGGTGATTTTTGAAGCCGAACTACTAAAAGTTTTAAAGCCCGGCGAGCTTGCCGATGCGGCGAAAAAGCTTAGCGAGAGCGAGGCTAAAAGCTTTCACGACGCGAACAAAACGAAGTAGTTTTGCTTAAATTTAGTCGGAGGAGAATATGCAAAAGCAAAGAAGAAATTTTATAAAATCCGCCGCACTCGGCTCTTTGGGGCTTGGCGCAATCGCCTCAAGCTTACTCGCGCAAAACAGCGCGGATAAAAGCGCGCAAGACGCAAACGCGAGCGCCAAAAAGCAAGAGCCTAAAAAGCCGCACTACGGCATGATATTCGATCAGAACAAATGCGTGGGCTGCACAGACTGCGAGATAGCCTGTAAAAAGGTAAATTCGGTTCCGAAAGGTCAAATGAGGCTTTTTATCCAGGATAAAACCGATCCGCTAAATTTGAAAGAAAAGCGCTATGTTAGAGTATCTTGTCAGCAGTGCGAGGACGCGCCGTGCGTGAACGTCTGCCCGACGAAAGCCTGCCACAAGGACGAAAAAACCGGCATCACGACGATGAACACCGATGATTGCATCGCCTGTAAATACTGCATCGTAGCCTGTCCTTACGACGTGCGCTTTATAAATCACGAAACCAAAGCCGCAGAGAGCTGCAACTTCTGCTTGGATACGAATTTAAAAGACAGCCACGAGCCTGCCTGCATCGAGGCGTGCAGATACGAGGCGATCGTATTTGGCGATCTAAACGACGAAGGCTCGCACATCAGCAAGCTACTTCGCGTAAAAGATAGTCTGCGAATGCGCCCGGAGTGCGGCACGAAGCCGAGCCTGCGCTATATTCCTGCGGTAAAACTGGGGGTGTGATATGAACGGAGCTATAAATTTTACTGCGACATTCTCGCACGGCGTAGAGTGGGGCTGGCCGATCGCGGTCTATCTTTTGCTAGCAGGTATGAGCGGCGGCGCTTTGGTAGTCGCGATCCTCGTCAAATTTTATAAAAAACAGACCGAAAGCACGCCGCTGTTTAAAGCCGCGTCGCTGCTTTCTTTTATCACGATCTTGCTCGGTATGGTCTGCCTGGTAGCCGACCTTGAGCGACCGCTTCTTTTTTGGAAAATTTTGATCAATTATAACTTTACTTCGGTTATGTCCGTGGGCGTGGCGGCGCTTTGCGTCTATATCCCGCTTAGCTTCGTAGCCTGCCTTTATGCGTTTGAAGCTGATCTTAGCGGATTTTTATCGCGCAGACTTACTTTTTTAAAAGGGCTTTTCACGCTCGTAATGAAAATTTTAAACGCGCTTCGCCCGCTGCTTCTTGCGCTTACGCTAGTTTTTGCGGTCGCGATCTGCGCTTACACGGGATTTTTGATCTCGGTGCTCGTGCGCTTTCCTTTGCTAAATACCGCCGTTTTGCCTGCACTTTTCGTAGCGTCGGGCTTATCGGCGGGCATCGCGGGCTCTAGCCTAATAGCCGCGCTTTTCTTTAAGGCGGACCCTCACGGAGGCGATCTAAAAACCTTACACGCCGTCGAGTGGCCGGTTTTAGCGATGGAAATTTTACTAATCGGCATGATTTTCGTTTCGCTAGTAACGGGCAGCGACGTGCAAAAAGCCGCGAGCGTCGCCTTCAGCGAGGGAATTTACGCGCGTCTTTTTTGGCTAGGCGTCGTAGGCGTTGGTTTTTGCGTACCGCTCGTTTTAAATTTCGCACTGGGCAAAAAGATCGCTCACACCGCGTTTGCGTTCTACGTTAGCGCACTTGCCAGCGTCATGGGCGTGCTGCTTCTTAGGATGTTTATACTATACGCGGGACAAACTTACGATATAATAATGTAAAACTGCGGAGGGTTAATGAGCGCGCTAAAAATATTAAAATTTTTCATCTCTTACAAGTTCGCGCTCTGCCTCCTCTTTATCCTAGCCGCAGGTGCCGGCGTCGCAACCTTTTTAGAGAGCATTTACGATACGCAAACGGCTAAAATTTTAGTCTATGAGGCGCGCTGGTACGAGTGCGTCATGGGTGCTGCGACGCTGAGCCTGCTCGGCATTATAATTAAAACCAAAATGTGGCGCCGCTTCGGCTCTTTCGTGCTTCATGCGGCATTTATCGTCATCTTTATCGGCGCGGTGCTGACGCGCTATTTCGGCACCGAAGGCGTGCTGCACGTAAGAGCGGGAGAGAGCGAAAGCGAGATGGTGAGCGTCAAGCCATACTTGCAAATCCGCACGCAAGACGCGCTGTTTGAGCACCCGTTAAATTTAAGCCAAATCGGCGATAACGATTTTAGCTTCACGCAAAGTATAAATTCTAAAAGCTTCACCGTCAAATTTAGCTCCTACAAACCCGCGCCCAAAGGCGAGCAGGGCACGCTTGCGGTAAAAGCGGGCTTTGAGGGCGGAAGCGAGCAAGAAGCGCAGCTGCGCGGCGGCGCTGGCTGGCTCGGGGAACCTAAAATTTTAAACTTTGACGGCGAGGAGATAATGCTAAGCTGGGGCTCGAAACTCATAGAGCTTCCGTTTGCGGTAAAGCTTTTGAAATTTAAGCTCGAGCGCTATCCTGGCTCGCAAAGTCCGTCATCCTACGCCAGCGACGTTGAAATTTTAAAAGAGGGCAAGAGCGTGGGGGAGCATGAAATTTATATGAACCATCCGCTAAACTTTGGCGGCTTTAAGCTCTTTCAATCCTCCTACGACACGGACGAGCTGGGCACGGTGCTGGAGCTTAATCGCGATCCAGGTAAAATCCCCACTTACTTCGGCTATTTCTTGCTTTGCGTCGGATTTATCGGTAATCTTTTTACCGCGGGCAGCAGGTTTAAAAAGCTAGCTAAATTTATCAAAAACAACGCGCCCGCCGCGCTGCTTCTAATCGCGCCGCTTTTTTTCAGCATTGAGCTTCGCGCCGCGGATGAAAACTATCTAGCAAACCTTAAAGCCAACTCGCGCGTTCACGCAAACGGCGCGTTCGCGGAGCTTTTGGTGCAAGATTACATGGGTAGGATCAAGCCGCTTAGCACCGAAGCAAGCGAAATCGTAAATAAAATTTCAGGCACGGATTCGCTTTACGGCTTAAGCGCCGAGCAGATGATCCTAGGAATGAGCCTAAATCCCGCGTTCTGGCGCGATCAAAAGATCATCAAGATCAGAAACGACCAGATCAAAAAGATGCTGGGCTTAGCGCCGCAGGAGCGATATGCGAGCTTTAATTCGGTCTTTGATGAAAACGGCAACTACAAGCTCGCGCGCGCCCTGGACGAGGCGAATGAAAAAAGCGCCTCACGCCGCGGCGTACTCGATAACGAGCTGATTAAATTCGACGAGCGGCTAAATATCGCGTATCTGACCTTTAGAGGGGTGTTTTTTAAATTTATCCCCGTGCCGAACGACCCGCAAAACGCGTGGCTCTCGCCGAACGACGCCTTTGCGGATTATAGGATCGCTCCGCAGATAAAAGGCGTGCTAAACGATTATCTAAACGGCTTGCAAGACGGAATTTCGGATAATGATTGGGCTAAAGCGGACGGCGCGCTTGCAGAGCTGAAAAACTACCAAAGAGCCACCTCGGCAGCTATTCTTCCGAGTGAAAACCGCGTCAAGGCCGAGGTGTTTTACAACAAAGCTTCGGTTTTTAAAAAGCTAGTTTATTGCTATATGATCCTAGGCGGCATAGCTCTAATATTGGCGCTTTTGGGCGCACTTTGCGGCAAGCGCTTCATGCTCGCGCAAAAAATTTTATTTGTGGCCTTTGCCACAAGCTTTGCGGCACATACCCTCGCGCTTGCGCTGCGCTGGTACGTCGCGGCTCACGCGCCGTGGAGCGATAGCTATGAGTCGATGATCTACATCGGCTGGTCGGCGGCGCTTGCAGGGATCATATTTTTTAGAAAGTCCCTACTTACGCTAAGCGCGAGCTGCTTGCTAGCCAGCATCGTGATGCTAGTAGCACATATGAGCTTTGTAAATCCACAGATCACCAACCTCGTACCGGTGCTAAAGTCGTATTGGCTTAGCATCCACGTCTCGGTTATCACGGCTAGCTATGGATTTTTAGGGCTTAGCTGCCTGCTTGGGCTTTTGGCTCTTATTTTGATGGCGCTTAAAAACGGCACCAATCGCGAGCGGCTTAACGCTCAGATCAGATATATAACGGCGATCAACGAGATCAGCCTCATCGTAGGGCTTTCGATGCTGACGCTCGGAAATTTCTTCGGCGGCGTATGGGCGAATGAGAGCTGGGGGCGATATTGGGGCTGGGATAGCAAAGAGACCTGGTCGTATGTCTCGATCATCGTCTATGCGATCGTGCTGCATCTAAAATTTATCCCAAAACTCGGCTCGATCTATGTTTATTGCGTGAGCTCGACGCTCGCGTATAACTCGATCATAATGACCTATTTCGGCGTAAATTTCTACCTCACCGGCATGCACTCTTACGCCGCGGGCGATGCGCCGCAGATACCCGCGCCGTTTTATTGTATAATAGCGGCGGTCTTTTTAATAATCGCTCTTGCCTTCAGGGGCAGGGACGTAAAAACGATATAAAGGAGTAAATTTGAAAAAATTTCTAATAGCGTTAACCTTGGCGGCCGCGGCAAATGCGGGCTTTATCAGCGAGGGCATTCAAGCTCAGCAAAGCGGCGATCATAAAAAACTCGCAGAAATTTACGAGCGAGCGTGCGGTTTGGAAAATAAAGCTTCGGGATGCTATAATCTAGCCGTTTTGTATTTTGAGGGCACCGGCAACGTAGATAAAAATTTCGAAAAAGCGATCAGCCTCTACGAGAAAGCGTGCAGCGCTAAATTTGCGCTTGCGTGCAACAATCTAGGCTATATCTACGAAAGCGGCAACGGCGCGGATCAAAATTTTACCAAAGCTGCGGCTTATTACGAAAAAGCCTGCAAAGATAACGAGGGCTGCACCTCGCTCGGGCTTTTATACGCAAACGGCGCCGGGCTCGCAAAGGACGTTTCTAAGGCGGCGAGCCTTTATGAAAAGGCCTGCACCTACGGCGATATGATGGGCTGCAACAACCTGGGCTATCTGTATCTAAAGGGCGAAGGCGTGCAGCAAAGCTTCGCAAAGGCTAAAATTTTTTACGAAAAGGCTTGCGGCGGCGACATCGGCATCGGCTGCAACAACCTTGGCTATCTATACGCCTTTGGGCAGGGGGTAGGGCAGGATTATAAGCAGGCAAAGCAGCAGTATGAAAAGGCGTGCAACCTCGGCCACTTCGACGGCTGCAATAATTTAGCCATAATGTATGCCGAAGGTAAGGGCGTGAAGTCCGATAACGCCAAAGCAAAAGAGTTTTTCAAAAAAAGCTGCGACGGCGGCATCAAGATGGGATGCGAGAATTTGGAATTTTTAAATTCGATTAGTAAGTAGATTTAAAACATCAAATTTTTAAGGAGATAGTATGATTTTACGTTCGTTTTTAGCTTCGGCCGCGCTCGTCGCGTTCGTTTTCGGTGCCTCGATGGATGGGGCTAATAAGCCGGCAAAGCCTATGTTTCAAAGCGTGGATCCTAGCAAGGCTACGCTCGTAGGAAGCGGCGAGGGCAAAGAATACTGCGCCGTTTGCGGAATGAATTTGGTTAAATTCTATAAAACTAATCACGTTTGGAACGGCAAGCAAGTCGCTTCTCTGCACTGCTTGTACGAGATTACGGAGGGAAAAATTCCAAGCGATGCACAGGTCGTCGATACGAAAAATCTAAATTTGATCGACGTAAATAAAGCCTTTTACGTCGTGGGCAGCAAGGTCAAAGGCACGATGACGCGTAATAGCAAATACGCCTTTTCAACCGAGGCCGACGCGAAAGAATTCCAAGCCGAAAACGGCGGCGAGATAATGAATTTCGCCAAGGCCTACGAGATTGCGGGGCAGGATTTCGAGGGCGATAACAAGATGATTAAAGCCAAGCGCGAGGGCGGCGTTTACGCGCACGGTAAAGAATTTTACGAAACAAACTGCGCTAAAACCGAAGCGAAAAACTTCAAAGCCATCTCCGAGCTTAAAGCTCATCTCAAAAAAACTTGCGACGCAAAGGGCGCTAGCAAAGCCCCTGAATACGACAAACACCTACAAGCCGCAGCGCTGTATTTGTGGGATGCGCCGGCAAATTTAGGCAGCAGCGACAAAAACGCAAAAGTGAAAAAGGCTGAAAAGATCGTCGTGCCTGAGGGCGCTAAATGCCCGGTCTGCGGTATGCTAGTGGGCAAAAACCCTAACTGGGCGGCGATGATAGAGATTCAAGGCGGCGAGAACTTGTATTTTGACGGCGTGAAAGATATGATGAAATACTACTTCCAAAAGGGCAAGAGCTTTGATAAAATTTACGCAACAGACTACTACAAGTTACACAAGATCGATGCTAAAAGCGCCTTTTTCGTGCTCGGCTCCGACGTCTTAGGACCGATGGGCGACGAGCTCATTCCGTTTGATAGCGAGAGCGCGGCTAAGACCTTCGCTAAAGATCACGGAGGCAAGAGCGTACTTAAATTTAATGAAATTCAAGAGAGCGTAATAGAAGGGCTATGAGGCTCATTTGCGCTTTAACGATCTTTTTTGCCGCCCTTTACGCGCTCATTGTGGTGCATTATGTAAGCTTTGATCGCGCAAAGGGCGAGCAGTGCCTGCAAAAGCTCGCGCGCGAGATAAAGGACGTGCGGCTCTCGAGCAGTTTTAAGAGCAAAGCCTACGCGGAGTTCGTCTATGATAAGTAGAAATTTCATCGACTACTCCGTGACTTTACTGCAAAAAGACAGAGCCGATCACTTCTTTAGCTTCGCGATCTTTGCCTTTATCGTTTTTATTTTAAGCTCGGTGCTTTTCATCTCGGGCTCCATTCAAAACGATCTTGAAAAGGTCATCAAGCTTAGGCCCGACATCGTTGTAGAGGCTCTACGCGCGGGCAAATGCGATCTGATGCACGACGGCTATATCTACGATATCTCCAAAATCGCGGGCGTCAGCGAAGTGCAGGGCGCCGTGGACGGGATGTATTACTTTGCTCAAAAGCGCGTTTGGTTTCATATCGTAGGCGACGAAAGCTTGAGCGAAAATGAAATGATCGTAGGCGAGGGGGTAAAAGCGGCGATGGGCGAGTGGTACTACGAGGACGAGTTTCACTTCTTAACCGAACAGCGCCTAATCGCGATTAAGATCAATAAAATTTCGCCGCACGAAAGCAGCATCGTCTCAAACGACGTGATCTATCTAAATCCCGCCACCGCGCGCGAGGTGCTAAGCCTGAAGGAGGGCGAATACACCAAGCTCTACGTAAGCGTGCCCAACCCCAACGAAGTAAGCGAAGTGGCGCTTAAGATCGTAAATTTATACCCCAACACGGAAGCCCTTAGCGCGGAGGACGCGGTAGCCGAAGTAAGGCATCTGTATTATTACAAGGGCGGAATTTTTATGGTGCTTTACGCCGTGGCGATGATCTCGTTTTTCATCTTGCTGAAAAATCAAATTTCGCTCGCATACGGCGAGAAGAAAAAGGAGATCGCGATCTTGCGCAGCATCGGCTTTTGTATAAAGGACATCATCGCGATGAAATTTATTCAAAATTTCATCGTCTCGCTAAGCGCTTATCTGCTCGGCGTCGCGGGCGCGTATGCTTATGTTTTTATCCTGGATGCGCCGCTTCTGCGCGATATATTCTTAGGCGGCGAGCTGCGAAATTTCATCACCTTCACGCCTGCGATAAATTTCAATATGCTCTTTTTGATCTTCGTCTTTAGCGTGATCCCGTTTTTAGCCTTCGTCATCATCCCATCCTGGCGCATCGCTATAGGTGATATGAGCGAGGCGGTCAAATGAGCAAGATAGAGATCAAGCAGCTTTATAAAATTTACAACGAGGGCAGGGCGAATGAATTTCGCGCTTTGAAAAATATAAGCCTAAACGTCGAAGAGGGGCAGATCGTAATCTTAAAAGGGGTCAGCGGCAGCGGCAAAAGCACGCTTCTATCCATCATAGGTGCGCTTTCTAAGCCGAGCAGCGGCGAGGTTTTAGTGGACGGCGCAAACGTCTCTAAGCTCGCCGATATCGAAAGCTCCGCGTATCGCCACAAAAAAATCGGTTTTATCTTTCAGTCTTTCAACCTGCTTGAGGCACTGAGCGTCTATAAAAATGTCCTTGCGCCGCTTAGTCTTGAACGGCTGGGCAGGGATGAGCTTAGCGCGCGCATAGACGAAGCGATGCAGATTGCTAATATCGCGCATAAAAAAGATCAGATCGTCTCTAGCCTTAGCGGTGGCGAGAAGCAGCGCTGCGCTATCGCTAGGGCGCTCGTGATGAATCCGCAGATCATCTTAGCCGACGAGCCGACGGCAAATTTAGACAAACAAAACTCGCTCGGTTTTATCGAGATGCTCTCAAAGCTCAAAGAGCTTAAAAAGACCGTTTTGATCGCGACGCACGACATACTCTTCGACGAGCTAAGCTTCGTAGATCGATACGTCTTTTTAAAAGACGGAGAAATTTCAGCATGAGCGTATTTTTATCGGGTAGCGTGATCGCGTTTTTGGCCGTGGAGCTGATCGTAATAGCGCTGATGGCGATCTCGCAGTTTCACATCGTGCGGATCATGCGCTACTGGAACTTTAACGCCACCTCAAATTTACAATACGCCCTGGAGAAAAGAAACTATCTCATCAACACCATTTTGTTCTTCACGATAGCGTGCAAGATCATTTTGTTTATATTTTTCGCGCTCTGCCTAAATGAGCTCTCTTCGGTCGTGCCCGGCGCGATGTGCTCCGCGGGCGTCGTGGGCTCGAACCGCTATGGTAACATCCTGCTGCTTTTAAAAATTTTACTGATCTTCGGCTTTGGGCTCTGGCTTATTTTAAACAGCCTCGATCTTAAAGCGGGAAAATTTCCCTATCTAAAGCGCAAATACCTGATCTTTACCATCCTTTTTGCGGGCGTTTTGGCGGAGTTTATTTTAGAAATTCTATTTTTTACCAATATCCCGCTGCGCGTGCCGGTGTTTTGCTGCTCGGTCGTATTTCGCGCACCGAAGCTTCCGTTCGGCTATACGCAGGCACTTTTGGCGACCTTTTTCTACGCGATATTGGGCGCCATTTTGATCTTAAATTTCTTAAAGCAGTCGATGGCTAGCTTTGCTTTAAATTTGCTCTTTTTGTTCGTCGCATACTACGCGATTACCTATTTTTTCGGGCTTTATGTTTACGAGCAGCCCAACCACAAATGCCCGTACTGCATGCTTTTGAAGGATTATTACTTCGTTGGCTACGCGATTTGGGGCTCGCTGTTTTTGGGTATATTTTTCGGCATCGTGCCGTTTTTAACAGAGCTCATCACCAAGCGCGCCTACACCCACCTACTTAAATACTCCTCGTTCTGGCTCATTCTAAACGCGCTCATCTGCAGCGCTTACGTCGTCAAATACTACTTCGTACGGGGCACGCTGCTATGATTAAAAAAATTTTTGCCGCGGTTTTGCTCGCCTGCGTGATGGGGCTACTCATATCGTCGATGGATATAGCCGAATCCAAAATCTCCGTCCGCCACGGCAACACCGATAAGCAGCCGCTGCAGATCGAATTTGGCAAATACCTATGCCACGAGAGCGGCACGGTGATAAACGATCTGTACAACACCGCCCAGGCCGTTATGCCAAACGGCGATACATATTTTTTCAACGACATCGCAAACGTCTTCATGTGGCTGATGCGGCAAAAAAACAGAGATGAGATCGTGGTGTGGGTTTATTCGCAAGACACCGAAAAATACATCATCGCCAAGGACGCTTGGTACTCGCGCGTCGAGATCACGCCGATGGGTTACGGCTTTGGCGCGTATGAGTTTCACAACTACGGCAGGAGCGATTACTACTACGATGAGATCGTGCTGTGCGCCGCTCGCGGTGAAACTCTGCTAAATCCGTTCATAAACATCCTGCTATCTGAAAATAAAATTTAGCCTCGCGGCATATCGGAAAATGAAATTTAGTCCTGTGATGGATCGGAAAATGAAATTTAGTCCTGTGATGGATCGGAAATAAAATTTAGCCGTGTGGCAGGTAGGAAATAAAATTTAGCCGTGCGGTAGGTAGAAATAAAATTTAACTCCGCAGCGGGCGCGACTTGTCGCAGATACGGCCGCCGCTTAAATTTACCCGCGCTTGCTGCTTCGTCCTCGCCGCCGATCAGTTTAAAATTCCAAGCCGCACTCGCTCGTTAAAATTTTAAATTTACCTGACCGATTAAAATTTCATGTTTGTCCGCACGTTTCAAATTTTAAAGCTGCACCGCGCTTTTAAAATTCCAAGCCGCAACGATACGCGCTCGCTACATAAAATTTTATCTCGCGCCTGTTGCTTGCGTTAAATTTGGCTCGCGTCTTCTTGGATGTCGCCGCTTGCGTGATCAATAAATTTATATCAATACGGGCGCCGAAATTTTAAGCTATAATGGCGCTAAATTCCACATTAAAGGAGCGAAAATGAGCGAAATTTTAGATCAGACGCTAGAGCGTGCGAAAGAAATTTTAGGAGCGGAGGCGCTGGATTTTAAGATCGAGCGCGCGGTCGTGGGGCTGTTTTTTAGCGGCGTGAAGTTGAGTGGAGGCGCGTGCGGGCTTAGCTATACGCCGCTAAAGTCCCTATCGGGCGCCGTTTGCTGCCCCTCGCAAGCAAGCGCGATGCCCGATTCGGGCAATATCGCAGGCAAAAGCGTGCGCTATCTGCTGCGCGATCTAGGCTCCGCCGCGCCGCTTAAAAAGACGCTCGCGCTCGCCGCGCTAAATGCGCTTGGAAGGGCGTGTTTTGATAAAATTCACGCGGATTACGACGTAAAATTCGGCGCCGATCCCTTTGGGCAGCTACAGATCGAGCGCGGCAGCTTTAGCGTCGTCGTGGGCGCGCTGGTGCCCTACATCAAGACGCTGATGAAAAATGGCGCGGATTTTAAAATTTTAGAGCTTGACAAAAGCACGCTTAAAGAGGCGGAGCTGCCGTTTTACCTACCTGCAAGCGAGGCTGCTAGAGTCGTGCCGCGTGCCGATAACGTGATAATCACGGCTACGACGCTCATCAACGACACGCTCGATGGACTTTTGCGCCTGAAAAAAAGCGGCGCCAAGCTCGTGCTCGTGGGGCCCACCACGCCGCTACTGCCGCGGGCGCTGTTTGAGCGCGGCGTGGACTTTGCGGGCGGCACGCTCGTGCAGGATGCCGACGCGGTGCTTGATATCATCGCGCAGGCGGGCTCGGGGTATCACTTTTTGGGTAAATTTGCCGATAAAATAACGATTTGTAGGGGCTAGCGCGCGGATTGAAATTTCAAAATTCTGCGCGCAAAGGGCTTAAATTTAAAGGAGAAAAATATGCAAAAGTGCGTCTATATCGTGCACGGCTACGATGCTTCGCCTAAAAGCCATTGGTTTGCTTGGCTCAAAGGCGAGATCGAAAAATCGGGCGCAAGGGCGGAAATTTTAGCGATGCCTACGCCTGCGAATCCTAAGCTTGGTGAGTGGCTGAAAACATTGCGAGAAAGCGTGAAATTTGAAGGCGAAGTTTATCTGGTCGGACACAGCCTCGGCTGCCCTACGATCTTAAATTTCTTACAAAGCAGCGCCACAAGCGGCGCAGTAGAGGGCGTCATACTGGTCTCGGGGCTTGCAAAGCCGCTTAGCGATCCGCAATTTAAAATTTTAGACGAGTTTATGGATAAAGGCTTTGATTTTGGGCGCATAAAAGCCGCCGCAAAACAGCGCGCGGTAATCGCTGCGAAGGACGATTATATCGTGCCGTTTAGCTTTAGCCGCGAGCTAGCGGGGCAGATCGATGCTAAGTTTTACGAGGTGCAAAAGGGCGGGCATTTTTTAGACAGAGACGGCTTTACGAAGTTTGATCTCGTGTATGAAATTTTAGAAAAAATGATGAAGCTAAAGGGCTAGATTTGGGTCAAACGCACCCGCTTGGTTTTTGCTTCTGCATTCGCCGCTCGCGTTTTTCTCTGCTAAAGCTCGGATTTGCTTTGCGGCTAAGATAAGGGTCTCGTCTTTAGCTCAAAGTTCGCTGCCCGCATAAATAAATAGATAAGCCCGCGGTGCAATCGCCGTTTACGAGGCGAGTTCCGCGCGGTTTTAAAATTTTGTAAATGTCGCAGCGGCAATAGGCGCGTATCGTGCGAGTGCTAAAGCACGGCGTGTGTAGTGGCGGCAAGTAGGTTTCGAGTTACGGCAAGATAAAATTTAGCGAGCGCGGCGGAGCTTTTTCGATTACGAAATTTTAAAGCAAGCGGGATAAGCTAAATTTTAAATAGCGCCCAGCTTGCTAGGGCTAAATCCGCACCTAAGTCCGTGCTGCGCGAGAGATAAAATTTAGCAGGCGCGAAAGACGCAATAAGTTTAGCTTCTCTTTTCGTTAAACATATACGAAATCACGAAAACGATCAAACAAACGGGCGCAAACGCAAACGCAAACGCCACGCTCCAGCCGGTGGCACGCTCGCCCCAAGAATACCCCGCCGCGAGGCATGCCAAAAACCCGCGGTAAAAAGCGCCGAGCGATAAATTTTCTACCGCAAAAAGCAGTAAACTAAGATTCGGATTTTTTATAAACAGCTTGCTTGGCTTAAAGTTTTTATACTTTTTGAACAAATACCAAAGCAGCACGCAAGCCAAAATTGCAAATATTGCCGCAAAAACGGCAATCCTTAGCGCACCATCCAAAGGCAAAACCTCTAAAATCAATGCCGCTGCCCACCAAGCGAGCAAGAAAACTATCGGCAAAGCGAGCAAATATCTCGCCGTCCTGTGAAATTTATACCTTTGCTCCGCATCCATCGGTCTTAAGTCCCATAAATTTTTTAATAAAATTTATATAAAACTTTTAGCGCATCTCTATATCTCTACCGCCCAAATAATATTCTTCCAGCGGATAATTTATGTTGCCGCAGTTATCAAATTTAAAACCTTTTCCGATACCAACTACGGCATTTTTTCTCTCTTTATAGTATTTCTTCACGATAATAAAATTTCCTCTCTCTCTCGTATCGCACAGATACTCCGAATGGTTAAATTGCATATAATTGCCGTTAAATATAGCAAATTTATCAAGAAACAAAGTGCCTGTGACTTCTTTCTCGCCACCGTCAACCATAACTATCGGTCTGTCAAATCCAACGCTCGTATCTTTCAAATTTATTTTTAGATATTTCTTCGGATCGGTTTTTTTAGCCTTTAACTCTTTCATCAGTATCTGCTCGGTCGTTTTTCCCTCTTGGTAATATTTTTCTAATACTTCAAAACAATTCGATAAGTTTATATTTTCTAGTTCATAGTATGCAACCTCGTATCTACTGGACCAAAGACTACCGAAGGTTTTCAACCTATAAGCATCAATCATCCAATATAGCTTTACATCATAGTCCAAATATGCCCCGGCTACTCTTTTATACAACTCCTCTTTGGGCAAAATTCTGTTTTCTTTGAGGCAGTATCCTTGCTTGTATTTGTCGTAGTCGGAAAGGGAGACTATCACAAAGCCTCGCGAAGTGGAGTAGTCGGGGATTATGCGGATAAATACGGCACAAAGTATTATTATAAGAAGCAACGTGCCAGCTAGCACTTTAAATTTAATAGACCTGTAGAATTTCATATCAGTCCTTTTCTATCCATCCATTCGTTAGAGGCTAATTCTTTCGGACCAGGAGGAGTTTTCTTTCCCCACAAATAATAACTCAATATATCGGCGCCGTAATTACCCTCTAAGTCTAATCTTAGATCAGTTTCTTTTTTGCTCATCTCTTATCCTTTTTCGGTTACATTCGTTAAGATAAAATTTCGACTAACTTTATCCGCCGTGAATCCACATATCCAGTTCCTGTTCCGCCGGAGCTTTGATATCAAAATTTATATTTCCGCAATTATCGTATGAGAATTTACGTCGCAAATGCTTCATATGAGTATAAGCCAAGACTTTGTTAAAGTTTTCTAAACTCTCATATCCGCTTTTTATTGCCATTAAATTTTTAATAACATTATATTCAATGTAAAAACTTATATCATCGACATCAACATAATTCACAAAAAATTGATTTTCTTTAATTAAAAATGATTTTTCTAAAAACATTTTTCCGTTATGAAATGGATTTTTCTCTTCCGATAAGATAATAGGCTGTCTAAAGCCCAAAATTTCATCCTTATATACAAAATATTTTGATAGATCGGAGATATCTATTTGCGTCTTGTCTTTTATCTCATAATCAAAACTCTTCCTGTCGGTATTTTCAACCAAAAAATCAAACCAGTTTTCTTCATTAAAATCGCCGATTAGATAGAGCTTGGAGATGCGCACCGTATAAAAACTATGGCCGAAATTTTTTATATCGTGCTCATCGATAATGGTATTTCGCAAAATTTCATAGTCGTGATATCTTTTAAAATAATTTATAGCGGCATTTTGAAGTAGTTCTTCGTTGCTTAAAACTCTATCCTCTTTTAGACAATATCCCTTTTGATATTTGTAATAGCTAAAAATATTAACTATGCAGGAGCCCTGCGAAGTGGAGTAATCCGGCACGATGCGGATAAACAGGGCGCAGAAAAGTAGCGCCGCGGCTAGGATTTTAAATTTAAGTTTGCGAAATTCCATAACGATCCTTTAAATGACGCCAGCTAAGCAAACGCATATCTAGCCGCTCCGTGAAATTTATACCTTTGCTCCGCATTCATCGCCCTGAGCTTTTTAAATTTGAGATAAATTTACGCGATGCTCAAAGTTTTTCTACCCGCGCCAAAACCTCTTTGCATCGCTAAATTTAAGATCTGCGCTGCCAAATTTTAAATCGCCGCAACATTTAAATTTAAATTCTCGCGGCGCGGCGCCAAAAATTTCAGATAAGCTCTAAAGCCGCGCCTTAGTTTTATATCCGCAAGCTTTAGCCACACCGCAAAAAGTCGGTCTGTCACGTAAAATTCAGCGGCGTGGCAAAAAGGGGTCCGTCTCGTAAAACGGTGCCGCATAAAATTTAGCCGCACCGCAAAAGCTACTCCGCTGCGCAAAATTTAACCGCGCCGCGCCAAGCTCGTTACTTCTTCGGTTTGCTTAACTCGTAGCCGAAGTGGATCTTTTTGCTCTCGCCCGGCTTTAGCTCAAAGTCCCAGCTAAGCAGCCCGTCCTTGCCGAGGCTACTCTGCTCGGGCGAGTTTTTCAGCGCGACCTTTACGTCCTCATGCGTCGAAACGGGCGCTCGCTCTTGTAAAACCACGTTCCACGCACGCTTAGAGCTGTTTTTGATCTCGTAGTCCCAAGCCATGGAATTTTTGCTTTCGCCGCCGAAAAAGGAGTTTTTCGTAAAGTTGTTCGCCTGCTCTTTTTTGACTTCGATAAGGCTGTTTTTACCCAGATACGCCGTAGCCTCCGCGTTTGCGGCAAAGCCTAGATGCACGAGCCCGATCTGCACGCCGTCGAGCTTTATTAGCGTTTCGCTCTCCTCTATGCTTCTTTCGGGGATAAATTTAGCCCGCACGTAGGCCGCCTCGCTGCCGTAGCCGTCGATGAGCAGATCAAATTTCGCATCCAGGCTCTGTTTATCGAAGCTAAACTCGCCCGCCTCGCCCGCTTTTAGGCTCACGCCGCTAATTTTCCACACCTTTGATAGCGAGCTTTCGATATTCGAGCCCGTCCTTGCATACGACGATCTAGCCTCCGCCGCAGGCGCCCTCTGCATATCCGCCACCTCTAGCATCACGTCCTTTTTATAAGCCGCCGCGGGCTCAGGCTCCATAGGCTCGCCCTCATACCACGGGTAAAACGGCTGCGGCGCGGTCTGCGAGGAGTATTCGTAAGGATACAGCGCGATCGTTAAATTCGCTAGCTCGGCGTTTAGCGGATTTTGCACCGAGATCTTTTGCGTAACCTCGATTTTGCCGCTTGCAAGATCTGCCGAGAGCTCGTTGTGCGTGTAGGCGCTCACGTCAACTGGGTAACTTATTTTTACAAAGCTTGGATCGCAATCGAAGCCCACATTTAAGCGGCGCTCATTTTTGATCACGTATTTTGAAATTTTCTCTTTAAGCTTTCCGATTTGCTCGTCCGTCTTTGAAATTTCACCCGCTACGAGCAAGACCTCGTCGTAAATTTTTTGCGAATCCGCCTTTAAGCTCGCCAAACTTCTATCTTTTAAGCTCGCAAAATCGCTTAAAAAGCGCTGCTGCACCTTAAGTGCAACCAGGCGGTCGTTTAGCTCGCGCAGGCTATTTTCGTCCGCCTCTTTTTTGGCGAATTCCGCGTTTTTCACAGGCTCGATCTCTTCCAAAGATAATTCGCGCACCTCGCAAGAGCCTGCGATCTCGATGCTGCGGATATCCAAGTACTCCGGCACGTTCACGCTGAAGTTTGATTTTTGCGCGCCGAAGTTTTGGTACAAGAAGGCGGAGTTCGCGTAGATCTCAAGGCTATTTTCCTGTGCGCTTAAATTTACGGCAAGCGCCGCAGTTGCGCTTAAAAGCACTATTTTTTTCATTTTTGCTCCTTAAAAATTTTACGTAATTGTAACGATAAATTTTGATTTTTATGCTTAAAATTCGGAGCGAATTTTAAAATTCCGGCCCCACCGCCTGCTTTGAAATTTTAAAATTTCGCCGCCATAAAATCCCCGCCGCGGACGTTAAAATTTTATTGCCGCTAACGCTTATTAAGTCCTCTCACTCGCGCAGCCGAAGCGATAAAATTGTAAAATTTCGAAGTTTCAATTTCGAGGACGAGCTGTACTCCTCCGCGAAGTTAAACCGATAAAAATGCAGGCGCTAGCCTGCCGTAACTTTAGCGGGGCGTGGGGCAGAGC
>NZ_CALLWC010000019.1 GCF_938015785.1 uncultured Campylobacter sp.
TATTTTACAGCGATTTGAAATGATTATGGGGCGAAAATATGATGGCGAAATGGAATTAAATTTATTGTGGCAAAAGCTGGGTGAGTCTGTGAAATTCTATTATGGCAACAACCGCGAGCCGGTATATGCGTGGCAAGCAAGATGGAGAATTATAGCTAGGGCTGAACTAATAAATTTGATCCTTGGCACGGGCGCTGGAAGTGGATGCATGAATTATGGAGTAGGGGTTTTGGAGGTTGTAAAGCAAAAAGAATAAGGTCGCAACCTTTAAAACAATAATTTTAAATCCCAACGGGAAACCTTATTCTTTAGTCTGTATTGTAGCACAATTTTTATTAAAATAAAAGGAAACTAACCTTTAAATCAATATAACTTGAAATATATTTGGTTTTGTGATATAATAAAGTAAAACAATAAGGAGTTATATTTGAAAACTAAAAAAGTTCTTAATCGCATGGGAAAATACATATTGTGCATTTTGTGTATATTTTTTAGCCCTATCGTAGATGTTAAAATATTTGACATAAATTTGGGGCAGATAGAGTTCAGTATTTATTGCAATTAGTTTTGAATCACAATAAAATATGCCTCTTAATGCCTTAATCTTATTCTGATTTCAAATCTAGAATAATTTTAGAAATATTTAAGTAAAATGGTCGTAAAATTAATTAAAATACTTAAGGTAAAAATAAAATATGGGATTAGCTCATAAACTCTATAAAATTGGCAACCTGTTAAGTGACGACTATGTTAAGGCTATGATTAAAAGTTCTAATTTTAAGGATAGTGACCATATAACTTTGGTTATTGATTTTAAAATTGAGAACGGGAAGCTTCTTAGTACTCCAAAACTATCACGAACTTCATTAGACACCATAAAAACATTTTTTACAAAAAAGATAGGTGGAACTAGTAATTCATATTATTTATACCCAAACTACGAGTATCAAAACGAAAAAGATTTATATAAAAAATTCCAAGCTATTTCGCATACCTTACAAAATTCCATTTTAATCTATTCAAATCCACAAAATCATAGTTTAGCAAAGATTGTTTTTGATTATATAGATAACTACAAAAATGATGAGCTTGGATTGAAAGACTTTAAGCAAGGCGATTATTTTCTGATTTTACTTATAAATGGCAAAAGTTTTTATGAGCTCATGCCGGAAGTTTTGCAAAATTATCTTAATGAATTTGTAAAGCCTCATATAGAGGACAAAAAAGGGAACGCTTTTTTAAAGGAACAGATAGATATTGTTACCCAAGAAAAAGAACCTTGCGGGTATGATCCGAATGTCAAGTTTTTTACTATGGATAATTATGATGACAAATTTAAAGAGCAATCCATAAACCGTCTTCCTATGTCAAAAAATACGGCAAAATCGGTCAAAAAAGGCTGGATGTATGCGATAAACAATCTTAAATTTTATTACAAAGGATTAGAATATATAATAATTCCGTCTATGGTAAATTTTGACGAAGATATTTTTAAGGAAATGATAAATTTTCTTGAGAAATCAAATACTTTAAGTGATGAAGCTGCTAGGGAAGAGAGCTTTATTAGAAAATTGAATAAGCAAATAGAAAATTTCAAATATATTAATAGTTTTACGCTCGATATATTCTTTACGGAGGTGAATGTTACCAATTTATCTGTTAAAATATTTGCTACTCTTGAAGATGTTTTGCCAAGCAGGATAAGAAAGGTAGCAAATTTGATGCAAGAAGAACATATTACGGATGCTATGAAACGATTTCAAGGCGAGGATGATGATATTAGATTTGTATATTTAAAGGATTATTTTAGGATTACGGAACAGTTTGCTATATCTACAAATAGCATTGCAAATTTGAAAAATAAAATTTTACAAGAAAAAATATATTTAGCAAAATTGCTTTTAGGATATTTAAAAATAAGTTATCTCGAAGTTTTAAAGCGTTTTGAGCACTTTAGAGAGTTTGACGGTGAAAATAAAAGTAAATTAAAAGATGGCATAAAAGAGTGGATAATATATCCGAATGTTTTTGTAGAAAGCGAAAACAAGGTTTTAAAATTTTTAAAAGATATAAATGCAATAAGGATGTAGAATGGAACTTTTTTCTGAATATTTTGAAAAATTATTGCTTAAGCAACCCGATTATTTTGAGAATGGCTTAATAAAAGGAGCTTATTTAATAGGCGCTTATTCAAAAGGTATTATCGATAGTTCGTATAATCCTAACGGGAAAGTTGTAAAAAAGAATGAGACGTTTAAAAAATGGTTATCGACCAAAAGAATAACGGAATCAAATTTAAAAGCTATTTTTAATAAAGCAACCTATTTTGAGAAGCTATTTAGTCTAAATACTCCTAAGAACAATGATTTATCACAATTAGTTACCACTTATTTTATATACCCAAAAAATATAAGAGTAGCTCAACAGGAGATTTCTTTTGCTTTCATTAAAGGGTTTAATGATTATGCAAAATTTAAAAAAGAAAATCAAAAACAAGGAGAAGACAATGAGTGAGTTGGCAAAGCATAGTGAAATTTTATTTTTATGGGATGCAAAAATGACTAATCCTAACGGCGACATGCTAAACGATAATGCACCAAGATACGATGAAAGCGATAGAAGGGCCGTCGTTAGCGATGTTAGAGTAAAAAGAACGATTAGAGATGATCTGCAATATAGAAAAGGTAAAACCGTATTTGTAAATAACGCAGAGCAGGTACAATCGGCAGAAACCAGATTTGCTGAGTTGAAGAGTACTTTAAATGAAAAAGATGATAAAAAAGTTTTTTTAAGCTGCATTGACAATAGACTTTTTGGAGGAGTGGCACCCAAAAGCAATCTTCAAATTATAGGTACAGTGCAATTTTCTTGGGCTAAATCACTAAATGAAACAGAGACTATTTTATCACAAGGAACCGGCGCTTTCGGTAAAGACAATAGCTTAAATAAGACATTTAGAACCGATAATTATATACCTTATGGGCTGTTTGCAATGTACGGTACTATAAATTCTCTAAGTGCCAATAAAACGAATGCGAGCGAAGAAGATGTTGCCGATATGCTTGATTCTATGTGGCAAGGCACCAAGTTGCTCAATACTAGGAGTAAAGTCGGACAAAAACCAAGAATGCTTATAAGGGTTATCTACAAAGATACTTATATGATAGGGCTACTTGATGAGCTTGTAAATATAGATAATGAGAACTCTCAACAGCTTCGTACTTTTAGCGAATGTGAATTAAATTTCTCAGCTCTTTTAAGATCGTTAAAAAATATGAGCCAAAAAATAGAAAAAGTAGTAGTTTTTTATGATGATTCGGCTAAAAAGTATCTGGACAATTTTAAAAATTTAAATATAAATTTAGAGGCCAAAGAACTGTAATGTTTGCATTTAAAATTTGGGGTAAATTTGCTTGTTTTAGAGATCCTTTGGGGATTAGTCAAAATATCACTTTACCCATCCCTCCAAAAACTACGGTTTGTGGTATGTTGGCAGCTGTACTTGGCATAGATAACTATTTAAATGATGATAGATTTGACGACTTTAAATATAGCATAATCCCATGTGCTCCTATTTTGAAAAAGAGTTTTTCGCAAAATTATATAAACGACTATACAAAATTTACAAAGTCTCATCTAAATAGTTTGCTTAAATTTGATATGCAAAAAATCTCGCTTGGTTTGCGTGACAATAAAGCTCCTCAAAAACCGATAAATAGAGAACTCTTGATTTATCCTAAGTATATAGTTTTTATTGATAGATTTAAGCTCGAAGACGAAGCGATTCATAATCTAAAAAATAGAATTTGCAAATTTTCATTTTATCTTGGTAATAGCGAATTTGCAGGCAATTTTGAATTCATAGAAATAACAAAATATGAAGAGAAAAAATTTGATGAAATTAATATAGATTCGTTCGTGCTTCAAGATGACGTAAAAAATATAGATTTTGAAGAAGGTATTTTATATTCTCCGATTAGTTTTGCGAGTGTTTTAACGCCAGAGAGGTCTCCTGCTTCGGGCGTAAATTTAATATTATCCAACAAGCAAATAAAAGCTAGAGATATTAAGATCCACGAGATAGTTTGCGTCGATGAAATTTATCATTGTAGATTTGTATAATGCAAATTTCAAATTCTTTTAACTCGCACCCTAAAAAATCCTACAATTTCCATGTAAAAAACATAAGCGATAGCTTTGATGAAAGCGACCATAAAGAGACGGCATCCTTTCACGATATTGCCAAGATTGCACAGAGATTTCAAGATTATATAAATTTAGAAGTAGAAAATTTTCCCTCAAGAGAGGACTTCGAAAAAGCCCAACAAAAGCTAAAAACAACGCATACTCTAGAGAGTGCTTTTATATATTTTTTTATTAGAGTCGATAAAGATATAAATTTTTTAGCTAATTTTTTTACTATTCTAAAACATCATTCCGATTTGCCCGATCTTAAATCTTTCTTTAGCGAACTAGGCAATATAAAAGCAAAAATAAAAGATAAATTTAAAAAGATAGATGAAGTGATTTGTAGATCGAATTTAGAGGTAAAGCCCGATGTCAATGATTTTATTGACTATTTTTTAGATTTAGAGGCCGAGCTGGAAAAATATCAAATTTTAGATAACTACTTTATTTTTAAGAAGCGCTATTCGAGACTTATTTTGGCAGATAAATTTGAAGCTATTTTTTCTAAATCCTATAAAAATGTAGAAATTTTAAGTGAAGAAAAAATAGATCTTTATCTTAATAAGATAGAAGATATTATAACCTCAAAGCAAACTGGCAGTAAAAACAAATACAGAACAAAAGCGAAGGAACTTATTTTTCAAAATTTTAATCATAATACGCAAAAAGATAAGTTTTTGATTAAAGCGCCCACCGGCATAGGAAAAACGTTTTTGGCTCTAAATTTGGCATTGCAAATAGCTAAAATAAAAGGCGATAAAAGACGTGTTATAACAGCTATACCATTTACCTCTATCATAGATCAAACACATAGCGAATATCAAAAGATAATATCCGATCAAAACGTACTAAAATACCATCACCTAACAAGTTATAAAAGTAGTAAAACAGATAAAGAAAAAGATAATGAAGATGAGCAAGAGCAGTTTATGCAAAAAGTATTTTTGGCTGATATTTGGCATGAGAATTTTATCGTCACGACCTTTAATCAGCTATTTTACGTATTTTTCTCAAATCACAATAGAGATAATTTAAAACTAGAAACTTTGCGAGATAGTGTTATCATAATAGACGAGATACAAAATATCCCAAGAGTTTTATTGAAGCCGATTTCTGCCGCTTTTAATGAATATACAAAAAGATACAATATCCACTTTATACTTATGTCTGCGACTATGCCTCATATTGCATCAGAGCTTGAAAATTTTACCGAGCTTTCAAGCCCCGTTTTATACGAGCGAGATAGGGATAGATATGAGCTCGTTTATAAGCCAAATTTAAACGATTTTGACATCCTAAAAGATGAAATTTTATCCCATAAAGATAAAAGTGTGCTTTGTGTCGTAAATACCATCTCAAAAGCTAAAAAGCTATATGAAGTCGTAAAAAACAAAAGCGAGAATAAAGATAGCGTCTATCTTTTGACTACGCACCAAATTCCACTTCACAGATTTGAGATTATTGACGAGATAAAAGTTAAATTAAGTAGTGGTAAAAAGATTATTTTGATTGCAACGCAGCTGATCGAGGCGGGAGTCGATCTTAGCTTTGATATAGGTTTTCGAGAGTTTGCCCCCTTTGGCTCTATTATTCAAGCTGCGGGTAGAGTAAATCGTGAAGGCTTGTCAGATAGGCCTGCAAAAGTTATAGTTTTTGATTATTTAGAAGGTAAATCATTTCCATATCACGATACGGATCTGCAAGAGGATAAGATAAAGGAAATTCTATCGCAAAATATAAAAGAAAGCGAAATTTATAATGTCTTAGAGAGCTATTTTGAAAGTACAAAAAATGAAACGACTAGCGTAGATTTATTGCAATACGCTAAAAACCTAGAATTTCAAACATTATTTAAAAAATTTAATGAAAATTTTATGCCAAAACAGGAGTGGAAGGTTTCACTTTTTGTAGAGCAGTATAGCGGGCATTTCGACAAGTTTTTAGATAATCGGGATAAATTGTTACAATCAAATGACGATAAATTTAAAATTATTGCAGAAATTAAAGATTCGGAAAAAGATTTGGGATTATATACTATATCCGTTGGTAAAAATTTACTAGAAGAACTTAAAAAAGATTATAAAACCACTTTAAAAGATTATTTTGGCAGATATATCTTACCGCCAGGCAATTTCTATAATAAATTTGATGGTTTCCTGCCTAAACTTACGATTGCCGAAGAGGTATTCGACTAATGTTTTGCAAGGACCAAATCACCGGCACGCTTGTGAATTATTACATCACCTGCAAGCGCGAGGCGTGGCTTTACGCACACAATATTCACGCCAATCAGGAAGATGAAAACATGCTGATGGGCAAGGCGCTAGCGGATATCAAAGAGAACGGTTTGCAGGAATTCGCATTTTCAAATTTGAAATTTGATAAGCTTTCCAAGCAGCGCGGACATTATCTCATCACCGAATATAAAAAGAGCCTAAAAAATCCAGAAGCAGGCAAAATGCAGCTACTTTTTTACATCTATCTTTTAAAAATAGGCTTAAATTTAAAAGAGGTGAAAGGCAAATTAATTAGCGGCAAAACCGTCATAGCGATTGAGGATAGCGCCGAAAATTTCACTAAAATCGAAATGGTTTTGGGCGGCATTGCCGCCCTTGTAAATGAGCCAAAGCCGCCTAAATTTAGCCCGCAAAAGATTTGCGAGAGTTGCGCTTATCGTGATTATTGCATTTAGGAGATAGAATGTACGCTATTTTATTTTACGATATTTCAAGCAGCGACGAAAAGGAGAAAAATAACGCTGCGCGCGTCCGAAAGGCGGTCGAGAAATTTCTGCCTCGCGTGCAATTCAGCGTTTTCGAAGGCGAAATCAGAGCGAGCGATCTTAAAAAATTAATGGCGATTTTGCAAAAAGAATGCGCTAGCAAGCTTGATTCAGTAGTAATTTATACTTTTAATTCGCTCAAATATTCACAGCGCCTAGTCATCGGACGCGATAAAAACGAAGCGATTTTCAGCTAAAATTTAAGGATAAAGTATGCAAAAATCGGATCGCACGCATTTTATTTTGAGCCCCGGCCGATTGCGCCGCAAAGATAATAATTTATACTTCGATAAATTTAACGATGAGGGCGGAATTCTAACTAGTAAAATTTTGCCGATTAATGCAATTGATGAAATTTATATTTTGGCGCGGATAGAGCTTGACACTTATGCTATGGCGTTTTTGGCTGATAATAACATTTTGTTGCATATTTTTAGCGCCTATCAGAGCTTTCGCGGCAGTTTTTTCCCGAATACTTCAAATTCTGTAAATAAAAGTGGCTTTGTACTTTTGGCGCAGCTGCGGGCTTTTGATGATCTTTCTAAGCGCCTTTTTATCGCTCGCGAGATTACTCGCGTTCGCATCTTAAATGCAGCCATTAATTGCAAGGCTTATGGCGTCTCGCTCGATACTACGCCGCATCTGGATGCCCTAGCGCACGTCTGCGACATAGCAACGGTAATGGCAGTGGAAGGCGGCTTTGCCAAGCAGTATTTCGCGGCCTGGAACGAAATCATCGAGGATCAGCGCAGTTTTAAATTTACGACGCGCTCCAAACGCCCGCCGGCAGATAAAATTAATGCCCTCATTAGCTATGTAAATACGCGCATTTATAACGTCTGCCTCAGCGAAATTTACAAAACCGAGCTTGATCCGCGCATCGGCTTTTTACACGAGCCAAACTACCGTGCGCTAAGTCTGCATCTAGATCTTGCAGAGATTTTTAAGCCTATTTTAGGCGATAGATTAATTTTTGGAATGTTAAACAAGCGCGAGATTGCGGCAAAAGATTTTGAAACGGATGCGGGGCGTATTCGATTCGGTCGAGAAGCGGTGCAAAAAATCGAGCTAAAAATGATTGAGAAACTATCATCCTGCGCGAACGTAGCGGGACAGAGCTTAACCTGGCGTCAAATTATACGTCGCGAGGCAAATCAGATTAAAAAATACGTCTGTGAAGGCGTGCCTTACGAGGGGCTGGTATGGCGGTAGGCTGGGGGTTTAAGCTCATTCGTGCTTTTGAAATTTTGACTAGAATCACTTGTGTCTATAGATTGCGCCCTCTTAAGATGTATGTGCTTTTAAAATAAATTTGATCTGAAGTACGGAACGGCGAACGAATTGGCTTTAAAAACGCATATGCTTTTAAAATTTCAGTTTTTTATTCACACTTCGATTTTTGAATGTCTTTATATTTAGATTTTAACATTTGCACTCACGATACATATAGATAGCGATAAAGTTGCTTTTAAGATTCTGAAATGCCGAATTTTGGGCATTGAGCAATCGGCGCTTTTTTAAATTTAGTCCATTTTAAGGCATAAAAATATATACTCCTAACACTTTCTACCTAGAAAAATGGCAAAATTCGTGCTGTAGAATTCCATCCCGTTGGGAATTGAAACGAAGCGCAAAGGCGGATACTGCGCGAGTATTTTGCGTAGAATTCCATCCCGTTGGGAATTGAAACAAAAGGAGTAGAAAAATGAAAAAAGTTTCATTTGTGTAGAATTCCATCCCGTTGGGAATTGAAACAATTTGCGGTAGTCTAAATCCGAGCGCGTAAATAGGTAGAATTCCATCCCGTTGGGAATTGAAACCTATCTAAGAGAACAGCTTCATAAACGCCCCTTGCGGTAGAATTCCATCCCGTTGGGAATTGAAACACGTTTTGGGCTATCGCGTCGCTGCCCTTTTTATGGTAGAATTCCATCCCGTTGGGAATTGAAACAGGCTATGCGGTAAGCGCGTGGATAACTTCCTATTTATGTAGAATTCCATCCCGTTGGGAATTGAAACTTTTTGCTACGCCGCCGTCCTTGCTAGTCACGAATAGTAGAATTCCATCCCGTTGGGAATTGAAACCATCAGGGGCTGAAACGGAAGCAGGAGTTTTAAGTAGAATTCCATCCCGTTGGGAATTGAAACAAACGCTGCTGCAATATCTCAAAATCAGCGCAAGGTAGAATTCCATCCCGTTGGGAATTGAAACAAATTTTCATCCGTATCAAAGAAGCTTTTGCCCGCTAGGTAGAATTCCATCCCGTTGGGAATTGAAACGAGGCGGTTTATTGGGGGAAATGGCAGGGCGAGAAGCGTAGAATTCCATCCCGTTGGGAATTGAAACAAAAAGCAAGGTCTGCGGTCATTGGGTCGCCTTTTCGTAGAATTCCATCCCGTTGGGAATTGAAACTTACTCCATTGTGAGGCTAGAGGAAAACTACGCGGTAGAATTCCATCCCGTTGGGAATTGAAACTAATCAGACAAAGAGCGCAACCACTTTTCAAAATGCGTAGAATTCCATCCCGTTGGGAATTGAAACAACAAAAAGGAAGCAAAAAACAGATTTTGTCTAATAGTAGAATTCCATCCCGTTGGGAATTGAAACCTTCCATAAAAGCATTATATATTTTTGTAGCTTAAGTAGAATTCCATCCCGTTGGGAATTGAAACATGCAATATGTGCCGATAAGATGCCTTATATCGTGGTAGAATTCCATCCCGTTGGGAATTGAAACGCCTGTTGCTTCTGATTCTTTAAAAGCCTCTGAAGTAGAATTCCATCCCGTTGGGAATTGAAACTACCCCAAAACTCCCAAAAAGTAAAGGAGCTATCGTAGTAGAATTCCATCCCGTTGGGAATTGAAACTCCTCTGGAGTGTTTGGAGGGAAGCTATCCTTGCGTAGAATTCCATCCCGTTGGGAATTGAAACAAAACGAATCCAAAAAGTGCAAGTTTTGAGGACTTGTAGAATTCCATCCCGTTGGGAATTGAAACAATGAATTTCTAGCCAAAGCCGCGCAGAAAAAGGGTAGAATTCCATCCCGTTGGGAATTGAAACAATCATCATTCTCGCCCCTCTCGATAAGCCCTAAGTAGAATTCCATCCCGTTGGGAATTGAAACGCCATTCTACGTCACCCATCGCTTCCTCCTTAAAGTAGAATTCCATCCCGTTGGGAATTGAAACTCGTGGCTAGACTTCAAAAGCTTGGGGAGGACAAGGTAGAATTCCATCCCGTTGGGAATTGAAACTACATTGATATAAATGGATATAAAAATGAGTAATGGGTAGAATTCCATCCCGTTGGGAATTGAAACTCATCGTGCCTAGGGGGCGCTTAACCCCCTGTTCGGTAGAATTCCATCCCGTTGGGAATTGAAACATCAAGGATTTGGAAAATAATCCCAAAAATGTAAGAGTAGAATTCCATCCCGTTGGGAATTGAAACAACGGCTGCTTCCGTAAGGCGTTAGTGGGTAATTGTAGAATTCCATCCCGTTGGGAATTGAAACACGTATTCATGCATGAGCCTACCACAGACGTAAGTAGAATTCCATCCCGTTGGGAATTGAAACCAAAAAATTTCTCACTATTTCTAGAGGAAACTTTGTAGAATTCCATCCCGTTGGGAATTGAAACTCGTTTTTGCCGAGCTTATTTCCGACGATGCTTTTGTAGAATTCCATCCCGTTGGGAATTGAAACTCCGAGGAACAGATGGCGGGCGGGGCGTGGACGCTGGGTAGAATTCCATCCCGTTGGGAATTGAAACAGATAATGGCTAAGTACGAAATGTTTGGCAAACACCGTAGAATTCCATCCCGTTGGGAATTGAAACTCTAACTTACATGAGAGTAAAGCATATTTGTGTTTGTATAGAATTCCATCCCGTTGGGAATTGAAACAATTTGAAAGTCGCGAAGCTTCAAAAGCGGGTTTTTGTAGAATTCCATCCCGTTGGGAATTGAAACTCTGCTCAGCGTGCACGCAAGCAAGGGGCTTGAGTAGAATTCCATCCCGTTGGGAATTGAAACCTCCGTAGGCGGTCTTTTTTAAACCTATTAGCATGTAGAATTCCATCCCGTTGGGAATTGAAACTTTTAGGCTAGATCCATTGCAGAAGGTTGCCTATATTGTAGAATTCCATCCCGTTGGGAATTGAAACGAAAATAGAGCTAAAGTATTGAAAATACCATTAGGTAGAATTCCATCCCGTTGGGAATTGAAACGAATTGCCAATATGACAGCAATCTATTCGCTTGAGTAGAATTCCATCCCGTTGGGAATTGAAACGTAGGTTGCTCGGGCAGAGTGCAAACTAACCCGCGTAGAATTCCATCCCGTTGGGAATTGAAACAAAGGAGTTTGATATGCCTAAGTTGGAAAAACTTTCTGGTAGAATTCCATCCCGTTGGGAATTGAAACGAAGCTGGATCAGATTGAGCATAAAAGGAGTCTTTTGTAGAATTCCATCCCGTTGGGAATTGAAACCTATGTAGCCGTCATTGTTTATTTTAAAATCCATCTGTAGAATTCCATCCCGTTGGGAATTGAAACGATTTTGACGGCGCGTATCTAATGGAGATTTTTTAGTAGAATTCCATCCCGTTGGGAATTGAAACGGGTATCCTGCACGCTCTGTGGCTTGCTCTCTAGGTAGAATTCCATCCCGTTGGGAATTGAAACAAAAGCGGGGTAATCGACGATACTGCGGAAAAAACTGTAGAATTCCATCCCGTTGGGAATTGAAACTCCCAATGTTACCGCATTGAAGTTAGCACCAGTTGTGCAGAATTCCATCCCGTTGGGAATTGAAACATCGATACATCCGATGCGACGGCTTGTATATACATAGGGTAGAATTCCATCCCGTTGGGAATTGAAACTGAAAAATCCATAGTCGTTAGCATATTACTAATCGTAGAATTCCATCCCGTTGGGAATTGAAACTCGGCTCGCGGGCGTATCGATACCTAAGCCCCGTTTTGTAGAATTCCATCCCGTTGGGAATTGAAACCCATCGCCTTTACCAGAACCGCCGCCTTTATCTTTGTAGAATTCCATCCCGTTGGGAATTGAAACGATGTAGTTAGCCTCTATGTGAAAGAGCTCATCGTAGAATTCCATCCCGTTGGGAATTGAAACTTTCTAGAATCTTTGAATAAACTAACAGAGTCTTGTAGAATTCCATCCCGTTGGGAATTGAAACTCGAGATAGAAAAAGGTCGCCTTTTTCTTATCCTGTAGAATTCCATCCCGTTGGGAATTGAAACCCAAATCCCTGCCGGGTTTTCTAAACTGCCAATGGTAGAATTCCATCCCGTTGGGAATTGAAACAGTGATATTTGGCTTATTGGTAATCTTTTTAAGCTGTAGAATTCCATCCCGTTGGGAATTGAAACTAAGCCTAGCAAGATATTCCGCACCGCTTGGAAAGGTAGAATTCCATCCCGTTGGGAATTGAAACAAAGGTTCTGACCTAGGCAAGTCAAAAAACTACTAGGGTAGAATTCCATCCCGTTGGGAATTGAAACAAATTATACTGGCGCGATAATCAAAACGAAATGACCGTAGAATTCCATCCCGTTGGGAATTGAAACGCCTTTGCAGAACAAAGTTTTTCTTTTAGAAAAGACAGTAGAATTCCATCCCGTTGGGAATTGAAACGCTTCACAAATCGGCGAGACCTTTTTACCGGTCGGTAGAATTCCATCCCGTTGGGAATTGAAACAGTTCTTTCTTGCTAGTGCGCGGCGTAAGGGTGTTGTAGAATTCCATCCCGTTGGGAATTGAAACTCCGCCTAAGCAGGCAAGGTTCTTTGGCGTTTGAGTAGAATTCCATCCCGTTGGGAATTGAAACTACCCATAGCGTGCGTCATAACATAACCGACAAAGTAGAATTCCATCCCATTGGGAATTAAAATGCTCTATTTAAAGCTTCATTTGTTCCTCTTACATAGTAGCATTCTATAGAATTTACCGAGCCGAATTCTGCCCGATAAAATTTTTATCAAATTAAATTCTAGACTTGAAGTTTTAAAATTTTATCGAGCAAGGCTCCGCATCTCAGAGCTTAGAATTTTAAATTTAAGAAGCAGCGACTTCAAGCTGCGTGGTTCGAAAAGTGAGGATTTAGATTATAAAATTTAAAAAGGCGGGCAGGATTAGAATTTTAAAATTCGAAGTCGATGACCGAAATTTCAGACTTCGAAACCTAAAATTTTAAATCCTAAACGGAATCAAATTTTAAAATAATTTCAAATTTACCCCTTTTAAATTTACATATCTCGAGCTCTATTCATAAAATTTTACGTATTAATTCACGTAAAATTTAGCCGAACAGAGACGCTCTCAAAACTTATCCGCATTAAATTTTATCTCTTCTTTTTAGAATAAAAACCGTTACAGACGCGATTATTAGCGATGATAAAGCGCTTATAATCATTATGTTAAAATTAAAATTTGAGCGATCAAACAGATGACCCAATAAGGTCAAATCGGCTTTTGCTAGGATTATCATAGCTAGCGAATAAGTATAAAATAAACTTATAAAAAATGCGGATGCGGCGGATATTTTATCCAGCAGAATAAAAGCCTTTATTTTGGAAAATGCAAAGCAGCAGATGATTAGAGGCAAAATTACCGTCGCGCAAAATAGATACAATACTATAGCGCCGAAAATATCGCTTTCGCTATCGCTCGCCTCTTCGTGCCACGTTAGTTCAAAAGCTTTCATAACAATAGAAAACGGATTCGCGATATCGTAACCGCTATACTCCGTTAAAAAAACCGCATCTATGCTGGCAAATATAACGCCCAGGCAGTCTATAGTAAAAAAGAGTAAGGCGATCCAGAATAAAATCCTTACCCCTTTTAACTCGAAACATTTTTTAATAAACTCTTTTATCGCCCTAGCCCCTAATTTATAGCTTTTAAGATCAATTCGGCTTTTATATCGCGTTTCATTTTGTCGCTCTTAAAGACATTTAGTCGTAGTTCCTCATCAAATTTTAGCCTTTCGCTGCGCTAAATTTTAAAATTTCAAGCAAAGCAAAGCATTGTGCCGCATTCGTTATCTTTTCTATTTGCTCTGCATTTGTCATTTTATATCCTTGTCCTAAAACTTTGACATTACTAAACCTATAATCGCAATTATGGCACTCACCCAAATAGAAGCATTTACTATAAAGCAAAGTATACATTCGACATAGTGATATATTATTTTTGCCCTATTTGAGATTTTATATTCCTCAGGTTGCTTTATATTCGGCTTATCGGCAAGCACCTCTCTAAAAGCGCCAAAAAGAAACATCCAATCTAAACGCTTCTCAGAATAAGCCTGCAGGCTCCTTATGCTTATCAACATAGCCAATATAAATAATCCCATACCTATATTAAAAATTTTTAACCCATATTCTTACATCTCTTTCCTTACGTATTAAAAATTTTAGAGCTATGGTTTATCAGGCTCAAAGTCAAACTCTCTTTGTCGAAAGCAACATCTCCAAATTTAACAATAATCTCTTGATTTTGTCTGATCGATATGGTCATGCTGCCATTGTCTAATATATAATATCTTTCTATTTTAAAAAGCTTTAGAATTTGAAATATTAAAACAAAAGACATATTTATTAGCATAGCCGGTATATAGACTAAAGTATCAGCTATTTTTTCTGATATTTTCATATTAGACTTATTACTAATTTTTTCACCGAATCTAGGCATATATGAGTATGTAATTTTTGTTTTTTCATCAACTCCAAATTCTAAAATTTTACAATTACCGGCAAAGTCTACATAATCGCATTCAATTCTTTTATTAAAAATTCTAATTTGTAAGTTATTTGCCAGCATACCTCTTACCATTGCCAAATCTTTAAAAATTGAACCAAAAAATACACATATGCAAAGCGCTAGCTCGCTTTTTCTAAGGGCATTATTAAAAAGGCTTTCTATAGGAAAAATACATCTAATAGCGAAGATTAATGCTAATATTAAGAAGAAAATTCTTATAGCCAATTCGCTTTTTAACAAATAGTCATTTTTTATCACTATCGGCTCTTTGTCGTAATCTCGCATAGAATTTCCCCATTTTTATAAAAAGATATTTTGGCGTATTCTACCGCCTTATTCTTATGGTGCATTTAAAATTTAAAATCGCTTTGCCCTACCCAATTTTAGGGTCTTTTGCTGCTTTAAATTTTAGAATTCCATCTTACTTCGTTTTCTTTGCGCTGTCTTTGCTGGTCGTTGCATTGGCGTCGATGTAGCCCATCTGGACGAGTTTTTCGTAGATTTGCATTATTACAGGTCCTGCCGCGCTTCCGCCGCCGCCTCCGTGTTCAACTAGCACCGTTACGGCGTATTGCGGCTTGTCATACGGCCCGAAGCTCGTCATCCAGGCGTGCGAGCGGTGGAAGTAGTCCATATCGGCCTCTTTCATTCGCTTTTTGGTGGTCTGCGAGATGCCTACTACCTGCGCGGTGCCCGTCTTGACCGCTAGAGGCACTACTGCGGTATGGATGAGCTTGTAAGCGGTGCCTCCGTCGGGGTTGTTGCCGACCTCATACATCCCGCGTCGTACGAGGGGTAGCTGCGCCTTTTCTTTCGGAGTGAAAAGCTCGGTAGGGGCAAATTCCACCGGCTTGCCGTCGATGCTTTTTAAAAAATGCGGCGTGATAGCCTTGCCCGAGGCGATCTGCGCGGTGTTTTTCGCCACCTGCATAGGGGTGACGAGCACGTCGCCCTGGCCGATCGAGGCATTGACCGTCTCACCCTGATACCACGCGCGCTTAAATTTCTGCATTTTCCAGGCCTTATTAGGCATCGTGCCTACAAACTCATTGGGTAGATCGACGCCTGTTTTACTACCAAACCCCAGACGCTGCAGATACGCAGACATATAGTCGATCCCCACCAGCAGCGAGCCTTCGTAAAAATACACGTCGCAGCTGCCTTTAATCGCTTCTACTAAGCTCACGCGGCCGTGACCCCAGCTCTTCCAGCAGCGAAATTTACGCCCCCCTAGCTCTATCGCGCCACTGCAAAACACGCTCCAGTTCTCGTTGATCTTGCCGCTGTTTAAAAAGCTCATCCCTACAGCCATTTTAATGACCGAACCGGGCGGATAGAGGCCGTTTACGAGCTTATTCGTAAAAGGATGGCGTGGATCTTTTATCAGCTCGTCCCACTGCGCCTGTGAAATTCCGCCCACGAAGGTGTTTAGATCGTACTCGGGGAAGCTGCCCGCCGCGATAATAGCGCCGTCGCGCAGATCCATCACGATCGCTACGCCATCCTTGTCTTTAAAAATTTCCTCGAGGTATTTTTGCAGCTCAAGATCGATAGTAAGCGAAATTTCGCTGCTGCTGGGCTCTTGCATCGAGATCTCCTCTACGACCTGATTTAGCGCCGTAACCTTCGTCTTGCGCTCGCCCTTGCTGCCCTGCAAAAGCTCGTTATAATACCCCTCGACGCCGCTTCTGCCGTTGTATCCGGTAAGCGCGCTTAGGGGGTTATTTTGAATATCTTTTTTATTGGCACGGCCTACATAGCCGATGATGTGCGAAGCAAGCGCGCCGTAAGGGTAGAAGCGCTGCGAAGCGGGTGAAATTTTAATATTTTCGTGCAGGCTTAAGCTCGCAAAATGCTCTATCGTAGCGTTATAGTCCAAAAACGGCACGACTTCGATAAAGTCTTGATTATAAGCGGAATTCGCGTCCTTGTAGCTCTTGCTCATCGCGGTAACATTGAGATCTTTGAAGTAGCGCGAGATGTTATTCAGCTCGCTTTGCAGTGCGGCGTCTTTTAGATGCGGCGCGATAGATAGAGAAAAGCCGAGATTGTTTATCGCGAGCGGGCGGCCTTTGGCGTCTAAAATTTGACCGCGCACCGGCGGGATGTATTCGGTGGAGATGACGTTGTTTTTAGCGACCTGCTCGTAGAATTCGTTCGATTTGATCGAAAGATAATAAATTCTAACCAAAAGCATGCTAAAAAATAGTATCACGAAAGCAAATACAAACTTTAGCCTCATACCAGCCGCCCCTTAAAAAAGAGCAGAGCAAGTAAAATTTCAATCACGATGTAATTTAAATACTCGCCGCTTAGGGGCAGATATTCGCTCTTTTTGATCGCAGAGATCGCGTTGCTCACCACAAAGACCAAAACATAGCTAATCATCACGTAAAAGCAGATCAAAAAATTCCTAAATTTAATATATTTAAATGAGTTTTCATAGACCACGAAATAAAATATACAATACGCGATAGCCACGCTGAATAGGTTAAATCCGTGGATCTGCTCGGCGCAAAATAGATAAAAAATAGAGAAAAACCAGGTAAAGCCGAACTTTTTAAATTTCACGTCGTTTTCGTATTTTTGCACCACCATCGCCGTGAAAAAAAATCCGATCAGCGGCGGCAGCCCCCTATACACCGCACTTAGAAGCAGGTAGAAAAGAACCCCCGCGCTAAAAAGCGTGTCCGCTATAAGGTATAGATAAGTGCGATTTCGTTGCATACCGGAAACTTTTTGCATTTAATACAATCGGCCCAAATTTTTTGCGCGGGTAGCTCGTCCTTTGGGATTTCGGTAAAACCGAGGCGCCCAAAAAATTCCTTTTGATAGGTGAGCGTAAATACGCTTTTTAGCCCGTAAAATTTCGCTTCGTCTAGCAGCTCGTTTACGATAGCTCTGGCAATGCCTCGCCTGCGAAACTGCGGAGCGACGATGAGCGAGCGCACCTCGGCAAGATCTGCGTTAAAAATTTTAAGCGAAGCAAAGCCCGCTAAAATTTCGGCTTCTTTTAAGCACTGCGATTCGTGGGGCTGCGAACGTTCGGTTTGAAAAACGCTCGCTTCTTGCGAATATTCGCTCCGCCAAATTTGCTCTTTGCCGGCTTGCGCGCGGCTCGCCCCAGATACGGCTTGCGCTGCGCTATTTCGTGGCGCGCTATTTTGAGACGTAGCTAGTTGCGGCGCAAAATTGCCCGCGGCATTTTCTGCGGAATTTTCAGAAGTATTTTCGGCAAAATTTTCTGCGGAGCTTTGGATTAAATTTAAATCCGAATTGCGCGCTAAATTTAAATCGGAATTCCTGGCTAAATTTAAGTCGGAATTTTCTTTAGAATCGAAACTCAAATTTTCCTTGGAATCAAAACTCGTATCCGCCTTAGAATCGCAGCCGAACGCCAGCACGTATGAGCGGATATTTGATGCGATCTCATCGCTTTCAAGCGGCAAGATCACGCCGTTTTGCACCTCCTCTTTTACGAGCTCTTGCATACGCGAAATGTCGCAAAGGCGCGCCTTTTTTAGCCGTATCATCTAAAATTTTCCCTAATCTTTGCGCGATCTTCGCGGCGGATTTTATATCCACTAAATTTAATTATTTTGAAATTCTGCGCCGCAAAATTTAACGTATTTAAATTTAGAAATTTCATAATCCAAACGCCCCGTGCACGATGATCTCGCGCGCTTTTTGCAGCCCGCCGCTCTTTAGCGTAGAGACTAAAACCGCCTGCGGATCGTGCCTTAAAAGCTTTGCGCGCTCGCTTTGGTTGAGCTTGTCGGCTTTGGTGTAGAGCCTCACGACCTTTTGATCGCCGCGCAGAAAACTAGCGAGATAGTTTTGCAAATTTTTATCTATCGCAAGATCAAACTGTCTCGCGTCGATGAGATGGACGAAAAGCTTGATATTTAGGCGCTCTTTGATAAACTCGTCGAGATTTTTTTGCCAGATATAATGCAGTTTTTTAGAAACCTTGGCATACCCGAACCCCGGCAGATCCACGAAGATCAAAGAGATATTTTCCCCCAAGCTCTCAATATCCGAAAAAGCGGGGTTGCCCGCTAAGCTTAGCGCGGATCTACCTGTAAAATTTAATTCGGGGCTTTGTGCGAAATTCGGCGCGAGACCTGTCGCAATATCTGTCTCGCGATCCGATCTAAAATCCGCCGAAGCGCTTTTTAAATTTAAAACGAAATCTTGCTTTAAATTTTGCTCAGACGCCACAGCCTCCGCGCGCTCTTGCGCGCAATTTGCAGCCGAGCTTAAAGCCTCTTTGCTCGCTAGATCGAGCGATGTTTCATTTTGCGAGCTGTCCGAGTCTGCGGCAAGCTTTTGTTTAAATTTAACTTCAAAGAAATTTATCAGCTGCGTTTTACCCGGCGTCGAGCTTGATTTGGCTAGATTTTTGCGCCCGGTAAGCGCGTTTATCAGGCTGCTTTTACCGACGTTGGAACGCCCCAAAAACGCCACTTCGCTCATCGCAAACTCGGGCGCACCCGCGATATTTGCGGCGGAGGTGATAAACTGCGCGCTACTAGGATAGATCATTTGTTTTGATCTTCGACCTGAAAGATCAGACGCACGGGCTTTTTCTCGCCGCCGCCGCTTTTGACCTCGTAGGTGCCCTTTTGGCGATTTACGATGATCTTATCGCCGTAAACTTCCTTTTTGGTCTCGGCCTCGTGCAGATAGGCGTTATTTTCGAGCGTGTAAGCTTCGATGGTCGGATCGTAGGTCAGCACGCCGCCCTTGCCGTCGTAATGCTTCTGATTGAGTAAAATTTTAAAATTTGCGTTTCCAGTCGCGACATATTTAGTAGGCTGACGCTTGGCGTCGAAATAGATCGTCACTTTATCGGAATTTAGCGTATCATAAGCGCCCTTTTTGATACGGACGTTGCCCGTCAGCACGCTGATCTGCTTGATCTCGTCGGCGAAAAAATTATCTGCCGTGACCTCGACCTGCTCCTGCGCGGCACTGAGATTAGACGCGCCAAAGCCCGAAATTAGCGCGGCTGCGAATATTAGTTTGTGGAGTTTTGATCTTTTATTAAATACCATGCGTGGATTCCTTTTGAGTTTGTTTGTTTGGTTTTAGTATCGTAGCTGATGCTTGCGCCCGTGATACGGTCGCCGCCTTGGCGCAGCACGTACGGCACGTCGGAGCGGACGATCTTGCTGCTCGTATCGTAAATGATCTCCTGCGCAGTGTAATCAAAGCCTCTGCTATTTACGTAATGCGCATCGCCGTTAAATTTTATCAGCTCGCCGGCGCGCGTCGCGGTTTTTGAAACCAAAGTGTGATTCATATCCGCGCTAATCTCCTCGGCTTTAAAATTTACAAACTCGTCGCGATCCTTATAGCGAGTGCCGCTGTCCGCGGTAAATTTAGCATCCACGCGCTCGCCGATCTGATAATCGACGATCTTTTTCATCTCCATATTCGCAATGCTTAGATCCTGCCTAAACATATCGCTAAAATACGGCGTCTGCACGCTTAGAAAGACCATCGCGACGCAAAAGATCCCAATCGCGACGTAGAAAATTTTTATCACCATCGCTCGGCCCCTTTTGATCTGCGCGGAATTTCGCCTCTCGCAGGCATTCTCACGCGCGCTTGAGAAATTACAGCCATTTGCTATTCCACTCTTCGCGCATGCCGTTTTTATCGACGAGTATTTCGATCATCTCGCGCACCGCGCCGCAGCCGCCGTTTTTGCTTAGCGCGACGTCTGCTTTTAGCGAGCTTAGCGCATCGGCGGGCTTGAAGCTGATCGCGACCGCATTTAAAAGCTTCGCGTCGTTTATATCATCGCCGATCGCGGCGGCCTCATCGAAGCTTAGGTTTAAATTTTTTAAAATTTGCTCCGCCCTTGAGAGCTTGTCTTTTTCGCCTTGAAAGAGCGTATCGATCTTTAGCTCGCGCGCGCGGTTTGCGACGATTTGCGAGCTTTTGCCGGTGATGATCGCGACCTTTAGCCCCAGCCGCTGCCACTCCTGGATGCCGAATCCGTCTTTTACGTTAAATTTTTTCATCTCTTCGCCGCCGTTTGAATGGTACAGCCCGCCGTCGCTAAGGCAGCCGTCTACGTCTAAAAATATGATCTTTATCACTTCGTTTTCCGTTTTTTGAAATTTTGTGATTTTAACGAAATTTGGCTGAATTTTTGGCAAACGCCGTATAAATTTAAGCTGCGATCTTAGCCCTTAATCGGCACGTAGCCGCTATTTTCGATGATGCTTTGCCCCTGCGGAGAAAGGATCCAATCTATCAGCGTGCGGATATTTTCGTTTTTGTTGTTTTCATCGTAAACCGCGTAAATTTCAGCTACGAGCGGGTATTTGCGGCTAGAGATATTTTCTTTGTTCGGATACGCGCCGTTTAGGCTAAGCATCTTCACGCCGCCGTTTTGCACGATCCCCTCGACATAATAGCGAAACGAAAAGCCGATTGCGCTGCCGAAAAAGCCCGTGATCTTGCGCTTAGGCTGCGTTTCACCCATAAATTTTAAAAACGCGCTCTGGCTGCCGCTGCCTGCGTTTCGCTGCACGGCATCTATTCGCATGCGCTCGCCGCCTAGCTGCGACCAATCGTCAAACTCCCCGGAATAGATCCCTCGCACCTGATCCACGGTTAAATTAGATACTTTATTATTCGCATTTACGATAAAGACGAACGCCTCCAGCCCGATAGGCACGAAGCGCAAGCGCACGCCTTTTTTGCGCGCATAATCAAGTTGCTGCTTCGAAGGGGCGGCGACGAAAATGAGATCCGCCTCGCCGTCGCTTATGGCCTTGTAGGCGCCGCGGGTATTGCTAAATTTAAGCCTGCTAGCATTCGTGAAATTTTGCCCGTCAAATTCCACGCTTTCTTTGGGATAGTTTGCCGCGACGAATGCCGAAAATACCGGATATAGCGCGGCTGCGCCGTCGATTATCGGCAGATCGCCGCTAAGTTTTAAGCTAGAGCTAACGCGCACGATCTGCGAGCCCTGCTCAAACGGCAGAAATTTATGCAGCTCGATCGATTTAGCCTGCATCTCGGCGCTGCTTTGATTTACGTATCGCTTCACGACGAGGCTGTAAAACGCAAAATCGAAAGCCGCCAGGATAAACACCAGAAAAATGGCGATAATTGCACGCTTCATCTTAGTTTCCGTTTGCGATATAGGAGATAATCGAGCATTTGCTATGCAGATACAGCGCCGCTGCGACTAGCGCACAAACGCTGATTGCCCAAGCTGTAAATATTACGGCGATCGTTTTTTGAAAAATTTCATCGCTCATTTTGCGCCTCACATATGCGCAAGCGCGCTATTAAGCAGCCATAAAAAGCCTATTAATGCAGCCGAAAAGATTATGAACAAAAACGCGGAGAGGATCAGAAGATTTCTAATCTTTCTGCGCTGCTCGGGCGTGCTTTTAGCGGATTTAATAAATTTTACCAAATACACGATGAGGAAAATAAACGAAATTATCGGCAGCGCAATCAAAACCGAGATCGAGATGAATAGATCCGGAAGCCACTCAAAATATACCAGCGGAGCAAGAGTGCACAAAAACGCAACCGTCGAAATAATTATAAATTTTTTATCTCTTTTATGGCGCTCCGGCTCGTCTTTTGATCTGATAAATTTAATCAAGCACGTGACAAGCCAAACAAAGCAGATCAAAAAGAGCACATTTAAAATCTCCATAAGCGATCCGAAATTATTCATCTTTTACCTTTAAATTTTAATATGCAAAGCGGCGGTTTAGCGCTCCGGCAGTGCGAAATTTCATATAGCATAGTTCGCGGTTTTCGCGGCGGGCGCAAATTCACCGCCAGCGGTCTTAATAAAAGCGGCGCGCTTTGCCCGAACAAGGGCGAAATTTTGCAAATTTCAAGCGGCGGCGAGAGTAAAATTTCAAACGCCGATAAAATTACAAAACCGCGAATTGCTAATTTTGCTAAATTTAGCGCGCATTTGCCGTTATAAAACGCCCTTGGTGCTAGGCACGCCGGCGCGCTCGTTTATACTTATCGCGCGACGGAATGCGACGGCAAGCGCCTTAAACGCGGCCTCTGCGACGTGATGTAGATTTTCGCCGCGGATCTGGCATAGATGCAGCGTTAAATTTGCGTTGAAAGCCAGAGCGCGGAAAAACTCCTCCACGAGCTCGGCGTCAAATTCGCCGATCTTGCCGCGCTTTAGGCTCGGGCAATCAAATACCAAAAACGCGCGGTTGGAAAAATCAAGCGCCGCAGAAACCGCCGCCTCGTCCATCACGAGGACGCTATCGCCGAAGCGCTCGATGTTTTGCGCGGGATAGATCACCTCTTTGATCGCGCTTCCGAGCACGATGCCGCAGTCCTCGACGCTGTGGTGAAAATCGACCTGCAAATCGCCCTCGCAGCGCAAGCTCAGATCGATCCACGCGTGCTTGGCAAACGCGCTAAGCATATGATCGAAAAAACCGATGCCCGTTTGTATCTGCGCCGCGCCGCGCCCATAAAGCTCCAGCTCAAGCTCGATTTTGGTCTCTTTCGTAGCCCTATTTTTGCTTATCATCGCGCAATCCTTAAAACTAAATTTTGTTTGAAATCTATCTAAATTTCACTAAATTTCGGTTAAAATTTTGGCTAGCTTTTCGGAATTTACGCTGCCGATCTGGCGCAGGTTCGCAATCTCGGCGCCCTCTTTAAAAAACAGAATCGTAGGCGGGCCGAATACGTTGAAATGCGCTTTTATCGCTCTGTTTTGCTCGCTATCTTCGCTAAGATCGATCTTTAAAAGGCTAAATTTATCAAGAGCGCCAGCAAGAGCGGGATCTGCGAACGCTCGCTCGCTCTGCTCGCAATTTTTACACCAGCTAGCCCAAAAGTCCACTATCACGGGCTTTTTGGAATTTTCTATTTCGCCCCGCAACTGCGCCAGATCGTGCACAAACGAAAAATGCGTGTCGCTTAAATTTTTAGCGCTAGAAATTTCGCCCGCCTGCAAGCTCTCGCCCAAGCCGCCGCTGGAATATCTCGCGTTTTGCGGGATTAGATTACCAAGCGGTCTGGAAAAATCTTTCGCGCCGCTGGCAAAGCCCGCGAGTAGCAGCGCCGAATATAGCGTGATTACGAGAGCCAAAGCGCGCTTTATCCCGCCTGCGCCGCCGTCAAACAGCCCCAAAAATCCTGCGAAGATCGCGCCTAAAACCGCGTAAATCAGCAGGCTTAAATTTTCGCCAATGAGCGTGCGCGAAATCCACACCGCCGTAAAAAGCAGCAAAAAGCCGAAAATTTTAGGTACCGCCTCCATCCAAGCTCCGGGCCTAGGCAATGCGCCGCCGAGCCCCACCACAAGCAGTAGCGCGCCGCTTCCGAGCCCGAGCGCAAAAAGAGCCGCCGCACCCAGCAGAACGTCGCCGCTGCCCGCGATGTAAACAAGCGCGCCCGCAAGCGGAGCGGAGATGCACGGCGATACGACGAGCGCCGAGATAAGTCCCATCGAAAAAACTCCGATCAGGCCGCCGGCATTTTCGCTTTTGCTATTTAAGAAGCTTTGAAAGCGCGCAGGCAAGCGGATCTCATAAAATCCAAACATAGAAAACGCGAGCGCGGCGAATATGAGCGAGGTTAGGATCAGCGCGGGCGGAGTTTGCAGCAGGCCCTGTAAATTTTGCCCAAAAACCGCCACGAATGCCCCTAAAATCGCATACGAGCTCGCCATCCCGAAAATATACGCGAGACTTACGGCGAGGCTTTTTTTCGCGCTCGGCTTCGAGGAAGTTTTCGCCACGATGATCGACGAGAGGATCGGGATGAGCGGATAGACGCAAGGACTTAGCGAGAGCAGCACGCCGTAGCCGAAAAACAGCGCGATCGCGGCGATGAAGCTCTTGCTGCCAAGAACGTTTAAAATTTTATCCTGCTCGGAGATGGAATTTGCGTCGCGTGGGTTTTTGTGCGCGGAGGATTCATCGGAATTTACAGCAGCGTTTTCAGCCGAGCTTGCCGCGGAATTTCCCGCTACGTGAGAGTCCGCCATGGAATCTGTCCCTGCGCCCGCTGCTGCGGCATTGCTTTTAAAATTTACAGTCCCGCTCTGTGCGCTGTATGAGGCAGAAATCTGCGCGGAATTTCCGCCGCTTCGGTATTTTTTCAGCTCGGAGTTTGAAATTTTGCTGATCTGATAGCCCTCCACCACGCGCTTGAAGCTGAAACCGAACTGCTGCGGCTGGTAGCAAAAGCCCGATTTCGTGCAGCCCAAAAAATCGCCGTTAAGCACGAAATCATCGCTGTCTGCGGTATTTGCAAGCACAAGGCCCAAAGGCACGGCGATGCTAAATTTGCCCTCGTAAATTTTATAATCCTTGTATTCGGTCGCGGCGGGCAAATTTATTAAATTCGTTACCTCTGCGCCGCCAATGAAAATTTTTATCTCGTTTTGATAGAGATAGACCCCGTCCGCGATATCAAAGCTTAGCGTTACGCTATCGCTTTGCGCCGCCACGTTAAGCTTGAACGCATCGGAGGGTTTCAGGGGCTCGGCGCCTAAACCTAAAAGAAAAAGCGCTGCCAAAATAAGTGATCTGATCAAATTTTATCCTTTGAAATTTTTTCCTACATTCTAACGTAATAAGTATGAATTTATAGTGTAATATAAAGAACTTTTTTGTAAAATTCCTTAAAATTTTTAGGAGGCAATATGAGCAAAGAGATCAAAACCGAAACTGGCGAAATAGCGCTGAAAGAGATAGAATTTAAAAGCTCAAAGTATGAAAAAATCTCGTTCAAAGACTACGAAACGCTGCTTGAGAGATACCAGATCGAGCTTTTGAAGCTGCAAAAATTCGTAAAAGAAAAAGGCTTAAAAATTTTGATTTTGATGGAGGGGCGCGATGCGGCGGGCAAAGGCGGCACGATCAAGCGTTTAACCGAGCATCTAAACCCGCGCGGATGCCGCATCGTGGCGCTCGAAAAGCCGAGCAACGTCGAAAAGACGCAGTGGTACTTCCAGCGCTACGTCGCGCACCTACCCAGCGGCGGCGAGATCACGATATTTGACCGCAGCTGGTATAACCGCGCGATGGTCGAGCCGGTGATGGGCTTTTGCACTCACGCCGAGCATAAAGATTTCCTGCGCCAAGTGCCTAAATTTGAGGAGCTTTTGGTAAGTGCGGGGATAATTTTGTTTAAATTTTACTTTTCAGTTTCTAAAGAGGAGCAAAAAAGGCGCTTCGAATCGCGCCGTACCGACCCGCTGAAGCAATACAAACTCTCGCCGGTGGATGCGAGATCGCAGGAGCTGTGGAATCAATACACGCTCGCAAAATACTCGATGCTGCTCGCTTCAAATACCGAGTTTGCGCCGTGGACGATCCTAGATAGCAACGACAAAAAGATCGCGCGGCTAAACGCCTTTCGCTGCATCCTCTCACGCATAGACTATCCCGAAAAGATCGATGCAAAGGAGCTTGCGGTGGATCCAAACCTCGTGCGAAACGGCACCAGGGAGATAGTGCTAATGGAGGATAGCCAAAAAAGCGAGGCTTGGCGCAAGCTGGAAAGCCCCTCTCGCAAGAACAAGAAGGATAAGAAAAAGGGTTAAATCTTGCCAATGAAGATTACTCGCTAGGGAGGCTTGCTAGGAATTGCTTCATTAGGGATTTATTTCCTAATATATAGAAACGCATTAAATTCTATGATTGTGCACCTCAAGATTCTTTGAAATTCTATCTAATGGGATGGAATTCTACACAACGCCACGGGCTACGTGATGAAGTATATCACGTTTCAATTCCTAATGGAATAGAATTCTACCTCGTCGCTTGCTTTTCTCTGCGGCTGTCGCCCATAGTTTCAATTCCCAACGGGAATTGAAATGCGAAACTCACATATCCCGCATTCACCGCCTTTCCGTAGAATTCTATTCCATTAGGAATTGAAACGCTCTTTGTGCCGGCAGATATGGCTCGGCATAGGGTAAAATTCCATCTTGTTTGTAATTGCTACCAGAGCCGATCAAAAAAAATCAAACCCCAAAAGCTTCGATGTGTAAAATTTCATCTATCCCCATTTTAAAATTTAATGTGCCGTTCTGTAAGATGCTTGTTTGTGCAAGTCGGTTTATCTTTACGGCATAATATGCGAAATTTTATAAAATTTTATGTTTATTTTATGCAGTATTCTGTATAATTCATACGGATAAACGAAGTATTTTGCTATTTTTACTTATGAATAACACGATTTTTATTCATTTTATACGATTTTATGTATAATTAACGAATAAATTTGTATAATTTTCATATGTTAGAAACGAGCGATATATTCAACATTTTGCACAATGCCGTCGAAGCCAAAAATAACGGCAAAAAGATCTCGCACGCCGCGATGGCGCAGAGGTTAGGCGTGTCGATGCGGACGTATCAGGACTGGCGCTTGGGCACGACCAAGCCGCAAGCCGCGACCGCGATATGCCAGATGTTGTGCGAGCTCGATAGCGACGACGCTGCGTTTGTGCTGCATAAGATAAAAAAACTTATAGGAGAGTAGAGTGCAAAACATTACTTTGCAAGAAAAGCTGGATCTGCAGGGCGTCTTTCGCGTGATTTATGAGAAAAAAGAGTCGAAATTCGCGATCTTTTACAAGGCGCTTTTGAAGAAATTTTTTAAAAATTTTAAAAAATAACTGGCGGAGGCATTTATTTATTATACTTTATGTGGCAAAGGCGGTAGTATCCATTAAATTTAGATGATTTTTCCTTTTTATGACGACCACGCCGATATTCTTTGTTTTGCAGTTTCAGAGGATGCTACCAAATTCTGCTTTATAAAATTTTTTCCATCTTTCTGCCTCTTTGGCATCATCTAATTTAATTTTAAATTCTATACTTTGGCTCATGATCTTAAATTTGTAGCGTAAATTTAATTGAAATTAATGCGGAATTCTTACTTTAAATTAGCTTTTAAGATCCATAGCGTGCATTTTTACCAATATTTTGAATTTGCTATTAAATCAGTTGCATTTAAATCTATTTATATTGTGGCAAATATACAGTTCGTTAAAATTTTAATTTGTGAGTAACTCCAAAATCTCATTCGTAACCCATAAATTTAACATATTTAGTAGGTGAATTGAAACCGAATGAATTTCGCATAAGTGCCCCATGCTGTATCTTATCCCAGCCACAACTAATCTTTTTAAATTTTATAGCGAGATGAGAATTCTACCCATTCCTGCCGCAAAAAGTGTATGGCGTAAATCCGTTTTGATTTCAATAAGAAGAATTCTATCGCCTACGCAAATCGTGCAATAAGCCCATTTATGCATTTCAATTCCCAAAGGATAGAATTATTCCACATTCCTGCGGGACGCTATAAAATGCAGTGGTAGAAGTTTCAATTCTCAACGGGATGGAATTCTACCTAACGCTCGGCGTAAATCCTCGCACGGCTCAAACCCGTTTCAATTCCCAACAGGATGGAATTCTACATGATACGCGCGTCAATAAATACGTAGGCAAAAAGCGTTTCAATTCCCAACGGGATGGAATTCTACGCTCCTTAAGGAGTGCGTAGATGTGGGGGATCGAGTTTCAATTCCCAACGGGATGGAATTCTACTAAAAACAAGCAGGGCGAAGTTCAGGCAAGCAGGGGTTTCAATTCCCAACGGGATGGAATTCTACTAAAAACAAGCAGGGCGAAGTTCAGGCAAGCAGGGGTTTCAATTCCCAACGGGATGGAATTCTACTAAAAACAAGCAGGGCGAAGTTCAG
>NZ_CALLWC010000020.1 GCF_938015785.1 uncultured Campylobacter sp.
CCCCCCCCCTAAAAAATGATAAAATTTTAAAAGTTGATTTTTTGAAATTTAATAAAGATAATTTTTTTGTGCAGTGAAATTTAGACCGCTTTTTGGCTAAATTTAAGCTAAAAACGCTATAATCCCGTTTTCTTTTATTTCGTGCGCTCGTAGCTCAGCTGGATAGAGCATTTGATTGCGGTTCAAAAGGTCGGGGATTCGAATTCCTCCGGGCGCACCATCCACAAATATCTTTTTAAACCGAGCTTCGCTATAATCCGTGAAATTTCAATCTTGGAGCAAAAATGAGAGCATTCGCCGAATGGGAGGAGCAAGAGGCGCTTTTGGTGTCTTTGCCGCACGCAGGTACTGACTGGGCGCCATATTTGAGCGAGATACGGGCGGCTTATCGCGACTTTATCGCCACCGCAGCGAGGTTTGAGCCGGTCGTTGCGATCGCGCCGCGCCGCGAGGATTTTGAGCAAATTTGCGGCGGCTTAGCAAACACGAGCTTCGCGCAAATCGATACCGACGATACGTGGATCCGCGATTACGGCGCGATCGACTTAGAGGAGGGCGGCAAAATCACGGGGCTAAATTTTCGTTTCAATGCCTGGGGCGGCAAGTTCGCAAGCGCCAAGGACGATGCGTTAAATTCTAAGCTTTACGCTGCGAGCGCTCGTCCGCTGCGAGACATGGATCTGATCTTAGAGGGCGGCAGTGTCGATTTTGACGGCGCGGGCACGATGCTAACTACTAGCGCGTGTTTGCTGAACGAAAATCGCAACTCTCTAAGCAAGGCCGAACTGGACGCGCGGCTGCGTGAAATTTTTGGCCTAAAAAAGATAATCTGGCTGGGGCACGGCTTCATAAAAGGCGACGATACCGACAGCCACATCGATACTCTCGCGCGCTTTCTAGGTCCGCGCGTCGTGGCGATAAGCTCGTGCGACGATCCGAGCGATCTGCACTATGCGGAGCTTGGCGCGATGAAGGATGAAATTTTATCGCTTGGGTACGACGTGATCGAACTGCCGATCCCGCGCGCGATCTTTTATCGGGGGCGCAGGCTGCCCGCGACTTACGCAAATTTCGTCTTTTTAAACGGCGCGCTCATCGTGCCCACCTACGCGGATCCCGCAGATCCGCACGATCCAAACCGCGCGGCGGACGAGCTGGCGCTGTCGCGTCTGCGAGCAGCGTGCACAGATCGCGAAGTAGTGGGAGTAAACGCGCGCGTTTTCATCCGCCAAAACGGCTCGCTGCACTGTTCGTGTATGAATAAATTTAAACTTTAAATTTAGATCGAAGGGAAAATATGAAAATTTTAAAAGTTGGACTGATTTCGCATAAATTTGAAGGCACTAAAGCGCGCACGATAGCGCGTAGTATCGAGCTCATCGCGCGCACAGCGGCGAAGGGTGCACAGTTAATCGTTTTGCAAGAGCTTCATCAGACGCATTATTTTTGCCAGCGCGAAAATACCGAAAATTTCGACTACGCGCAGGATTTCGAGCGCGATTTGCGGCTGTGGAGCGAGGTAGCGAAGAGATTTGGCGTCGTGTTGGTAAGCTCGCTTTTCGAGCGCCGCGCCGCGGGGCTGTATCACAACACCGCCGTGGTCTTCGAGCGCGACGGCACGATCGCCGGCAAGTACCGCAAGATGCATATCCCCGACGATCCACAGTTTTACGAAAAATTTTATTTCACGCTGGGCGATCTGGGCTTTGAGCCCATAGATACGAGCGTGGGACGGCTCGGCGTGCTCGTGTGCTGGGATCAGTGGTATCCCGAGGCGGCACGCGCGATGGCGCTACGCGGTGCCGAGCTGCTAATATATCCGACCGCGATCGGGTGGTTCGACGGCGACGACGAGGACGAAAAGGCGCGCCAGCTGGAGGCTTGGGTCGCGGTACAGCGCGGGCACGCGGTGGCAAACTCCCTGCCCGTAATCGCCGTAAATCGCGTGGGCTTTGAAAGTGCAGCGCTGAGCGAAGTCTCATCGGATGAAATTTTATCCGGGGGAAATGAAATTTTGCCAGCAAGCGACGGTGGAGCAGCCAGTGATAAAATTTTACGCTCCGCGGATACTGGCGGTGAGAGTAAAATTTTAAGCGAGGGCGGAATTTTATCTTTTAATAACGGGGCGCTAACGGATAGCGGCAAAATGGCGATCGGCGGCGAAATTTTGCCCGTGAAAAATGAGGCGGCGCGAGAGAATTTAAAGATTTCGATAGAGATAAAATTTAACGGCGAAACTTTAGAAGTGCTGCCGAATAAACAGCGCGTAGGTCAGCTTGCCAGCGAAGAGGGGATTAGATTTTGGGGCAATAGCTTTGTTTTTGGCGCGCAGGGCGAGCAACTGTTTCGCGCAAACAGCACCGACGAGCTATGTGAAGTCGTAACCATCGATATGCAAAGATGCGAAAATGTGCGCTGCTGGTGGCCGTTTTTGCGAGATAGACGCGTAGAAAACTATGAAATTTTGACTAAGCGATACGGGTTATAGCATCCTTGTATCTTCAATAGCCATATAGTTTATTTGGACGCCATACTAGGAATGAAAGCAAATAATTTTTATAGTATCAATGTGCAGAGGTATAGCTACAATACATTAATAGATCAAATAGGTTCAAAATTCTGATTTTAAAATGCCCGCAAAATCGGACTTTGTAAATAAATTGTAAAAAATTTGCCAAAAACTATTGACAATTTTTAAATTTTTCTCTATAATTACGCCAAGTTTCGCATATAGGTATGCGGGATGAATTTTATTTAAGGAGTAAACCATGAAAAAAGGTTTTACTATGATCGAGTTGATCTTCGTTATCGTTATTTTAGGTATTTTGGCAGCTGTTGCTATTCCAAGACTTGCAGCTACACGTGATGATGCTGAGGTTTCGAAAGCAGCTTCTAACATTCAAACTATGGTAACAGATTTAGGTGCTTATTATACATCTCAAGGTAATTTTTCGACCGATGTTAGTGCTATGACAAATGTTGCTAACCCAGTAAAGGTCAAAGCACAACCATGCTTTCAGGCTGTTGGTCCTACAGGAAATAATACGATGTCTGTAACTGTTACTACAACTGGATTATGTGATCAAGTGTGGAGTATGCCAGGTCTATCACAAATTAAAACTAGAATTGATGCAGATACTGGTCTTAAATTCGGTGGTAAAAACGTTAACTATAACTAATATTTTAGTTTAGTATAGATATTTTTTTAAGGCTCTAGCTTTAGCTAGAGCCTTTTTTGTTTATGTAAATATAATTTATTCGTTGAGTCCTACTGATTTTCATTAATCCGCTAATAAAGCTTAAGATTAATCTTGACTTTTGGTTAAAGTTTTTGTATAATTAAAGTCCTTTTTTTGATGGGGTATAGCCAAGCGGCAAGGCAATTGGTTTTGGTCCAATCATTCGGAGGTTCGAATCCTCCTACCCCATCCATTTGGCGAATTTAAAAATTTATTCGCACTTTTTGATCGCAGAGTAGAGCAGTGGTAGCTCGTCGGGCTCATAACCCGAAGGTCGGTGGTTCAAATCCACCCTCTGCAACCAATATCTTTAAATTTATATCACAGCATCGTGACTTCAAAATTTTACTCTTGACTTTATTGAGGAATAAGAAAATCTCCTATAATCTAAAGCGGGGTATTTTATCTACTAATTTATTTCAAGCTAATGGCTTAAAATTAATAATTATCGAGAAAGATATATAAAGCTCTTTAAATTGTAAAATTTGCCGACTCGTCTAAAATTTGTGATTTATCATACCACCAATCTTATCAATAATATTAAATAGGAATTGCGAAAGACTTAAATTTGTACGGACTTTCTTATCGTAACATTTAGAATTTTATTTAGCTGCCAGCCCACCCGCTCGCCAGAAACGGAGCTACGGAGGCTATTTCTCATCTATAATTACCCATCTTTTTCCGGGCTCTTCATCGTATCGCTTTAAAATTTTTATTATTCTATTCTGCAATATTTGCAAAGTTTCCATATATTTTGTAGGAATTAGCTCAAAAATATCCTCTAATTCGCAGCATTCGATTATTATATCTATAACGCGTTCATTAACCTTATTTTTTTCCAAATGCGTTGAGATATAGGGTGAAAACAAAATTCTTTGGCTTTCATCTATGGTAATCGCCTGGTGCTCCAATGCCTGCAATGAACCTAGCGCCATTAGTAAAATAGCCCTCTCGCCTACAATATCAATATTTTTCTCTAATATCATTTGAATCGCTCCACCCCTATTTAATTTTATCTAAAATTATACAAATCTTCTCTTCGTCTATCTCTCCATAAAGGCAAGGGTTTGCCAGCTCAAATATGATCTCTTGCAAAATTTCATCCTCATATCCTATATCCTCGCGACACTCTATTAAATTTGCCCATTCCTCAAGGAGATCATATGAAATTTCTTTATCGATGACCCTATTTAAGATGTTTACAATAGTATTTTTAGTTATTGTTACAAGCTCCGATTCGCTATTAAAACCTATCTTTGCCAAGTCGCTTTTTATCGCGCTTATATTTTTAGAAAAATTTATTAAATTTAATAAAATATCTATTTTGGCCATCAACGCTGTATTCATCCTTTCGTCCTCACGCTTCTATAACCATATCCTTATACTTTTCATAAAGCCTCGGTTTTAAAATTTTAAATTTCACAGCGTTTTTCCTT
>NZ_CALLWC010000021.1 GCF_938015785.1 uncultured Campylobacter sp.
TTAAACTCATTTAAAATTTCTTTTAAAATATCTACAATCTCTTGCTTTGGTATATTCCCGATATCGCTTCTTATGGATTTTAGTTCATATATTATTCTATATGGATTATCCGTAACTTTTTTACCAGTATTTTCGTTGTTTATATCTCTTAAATCGATCTCTATATCTTTGCCTCTATAATGCAAAAGCCATATCACTTCTCCGCTAAATTCCATATCTCTCGGATCTCCGATAGTGATACTGCGCATAGGAAAAAGCCAAATACCTCTTTCTCGATCTATGCACCAATCTCTCGAATTTAAATCTACCCAATCAAGCTCACCCTGATAATACTTATTGCATATCTCATTGCACGGTTTTAGCAAATCGTATTTCTCGACATCCTCTTTTGAAATTTCCTCTGTAACAAACGCCATTCTCTCCTCCTTAAGAATTTAAAATTTTAAGACTGCTTGCGGGTTGCCGCCATCTTTTGCTCTTGCGACAAATCGTTTAGCCATTTGCGCAAATGGCTAAATATACGCTAAATTCCACATCTTGCCGCACCGCGTAAATTTTAAAATTTCGCTTTTATGTAGGCGCTGTTTTCTTGCGGGTCTCTCGCCGATAACTCGCCGCCTGCTGCTTAGATGAAATTTTAAAATTCCACTACCTGAGCGCATGGATAGAATTTTAAAATTTCGTCGTTCGCGCGCACGTATAAAATTTTGAAATTCCACACTGCCTAACACGAACGTATAAAATTTTACAAAATTCTGCCGCCGCAAATCAAAGCGACGAATGAACGCGCTAGCGCGCAGAAATCGCACGAATTAACAAAAGTCGCGTTTGAATTTCATCAGTAAATTTATGAATTCCGTCTACGCTTCGGCGGTTTCGTTTTCGTCGATTACGGCTTGCATCGCCTCTCTAGCGTGCTGTAGCCAATCTTTATCGCTCGTATCGAGCAGATCTAGGTAAATGATTTTGACATGTCCGCTATGGACGGTGAAATCGTGAGAGTTTGCGATGTGCTGCGTGCCGATGAGCACCACGGGCTGGACGCGCAGACCGAGCTTGCTAACGATCGCTTTGGCGCCGCTTTGGAATTGTAAAAGCTGCGTGCCGCGATGCCTAGTGCCCTCGGGAAACATCGTGATGACGCGCCCTTCACTCACGCGCTGCTGCACTTCGTGCACGATCCGCACCAGATCGCGCGGATTTGAGCGATCGACCTGGATCATCTTCGGAAGAGTGATAATTTTACCGATGATAGGGATATCTGCGATCTCCTTTTTAGCGATCCAGCAGATATCGGCGGGATGGGTTTCTTCAAGCACGACGATATCCATTATGCTTTGGTGGTTGGCGATTACTAACTGCGCGCGCGGATCGGGAGTGCCTATGATCTGGATATCGTATCCGACGCCGTAGCGCTGGAAGCGCCCCCAAATGCGGCGGAAGCGGCGATGAGAGGAGTTTTTCACCGCCATGGCGATCACGACGCAAACGACGGTAAAAATAAACCAAATCGCGTAAAATAACGCTCTAATCCTTGACAAGCTCATCCTTTTTTACCCAGCCGATCTTGTTGCCGCCCAGCATAATTTTGTAAAATTCCTTATTCGTACCCAAAATTTCGACCTTTTCGGGATTTTTAGTCACGTAAAACACGGTGGAGCTTTGCATAGGCAAAATTCTAACCGGGGAATTTTGCGCGATACTGCCCGTGCCGTAAGGCCTTTGCACGTAGAAATTTACCGCCAAAATCAGCACCGCGAAAATAAGCGGCGTGATATTTTTACTAAGCAGAAACATCACCAAAAGCACGGCAGCTAGCGTGTAGATCGCGATCTGCTTATAGGCTTCGAACTTGCTCTCTTTCGGATTTAGACCGATCTGCGTGCTAAGATCCTCGGCGCGCGGATTAAGCTCAAGACCGAAATTTTCAAATTTTTTAGTATTAAGATTGAAATAGCTGAAGTCTAAATTTGTGATATTTTTATCCACGACGGCGAAATAATATCCGCTTTGGCTCGCGTATGTGCCGCGCACGGAGTCCACACCCTGCTTGATAATGGCGGGATTATCTATGTGAAAGGAGCCGATCGCGCCGTTTCGGATACCAAGATCGAGCGTGAGTAAATTTGAAGCGTCGTCAAATTTGGTAGTTTTGTAGTTTTTAAGTTTCAGCTCGTCGGCTACGATATGCGAAAAATTAGGCTTCGTATCAAGCTTCATAAATTCTGGATTATCAGGTTTGATAGAGCTTTTTTCAAAGAATTCTCCGTTGCGCTGCAGCGTCAAAACGAGCTCATTTATCTTATCGCTCTTATCGCTTGCTGCAAACCACAGCGTCGTCTCAAACATCTCGTCGCCCTCAATCCACGTAAGATTATCGGCATTAAGCCACTTCATACCATTGGTGCGGCTGATCTCCAGCTTTGGCTTAACGATGATTTTCTGCCCCAAATATACGGCGAAATCGATCTTAAAAATTTGATTGCAATACACCTTCCTAGGCATTCCACTGGCTTTTAGCGTAAGCTCTTTGGGCTTAATGTCCTGATAGACCTTATCGTCGGATACATCCAGATCGACTTCGTTAGTAGGCGCCAAAGCCTTAAGATCGTCGATACTTAGATTATCCATCGACATAACCTCTTTTTTATTATACTTCAGCATCACTTTGGAATTATCGCGCGTCTGCGGCTCGTCCGGCTTATCCTCAGCTTTTTTCGGCGCGTATTTACTTAGATCATCAAGCGAATCGATCTCAATCTCCGGCGCAGCAAACGCAAGCGTGCAGACACCTAAAATAGTAAGAATTTTTTTTAGCAAATTAAGCCTTTTAGCATTTTCTCTCCGTCAGTACCACCCAAAATAGGCTCTATCGCGCGCTCAGGATGCGGCATCAGGCCGAAAATCTTTTTGTTTTTATCGCAAATCCCGGCAATTGCGTCTACTGAGCCGTTCGGATTTAGATCCGCGCCATTTTCGTCGCAATATTTTAGCAGCACGCAATCCTCGTCGTATAGCGACTTTAGCGTATCCGCAGGCGCATAATAGTTTCCCTCGCCATGCGCGATCGGGATATTTAGAATTTCGCCCTTATCGCAACAGTGCAGAAATTTATTATCGTTTGAAACGACGCGCAAATTGTGAAATTTTGAGATAAAGCTTAAATTTATATTTTTATTCATCGCGCCTGCGAGCAAGCCTAGCTCCAAAAGCATTTGAAAGCCATTACAGATGCCTAGGATATAGCCGCCGCGCGCAGCATGAGCGAGAACCGCCTTCATCACCGGGCTAAATTTGGCAATAGCAGCCGTCCGCAGATAATCTCCGTGGCTAAAGCCACCGGGAAGCACGATCAGATCGGCGTTTATGTCGGTTTCTTTATGCCAGATTATCTGCGTTTCACAACCGAGCTTATCAAAGGCGTATTTGCTGTCGCGCTCGCAGTTGGTGCCGGGGAAATTGACGATCGCTACCTTCATATCACGATCTCGTAGTCTTCGATGACGGTGTTTGCCAAAATTTCATCGCACATTCTAGCGACGTCGGCGTAAATTTTATCCCTATCCTCGCCATCTAGCTCAAGGACAATCTGTTTGGCTACGCGCACATCTCGCACGCCGCTAAATCCAAGCGCAGCAAGGGCGTGCAAAACCGCCTTGCCCTGCGGATCGAGCACGCCCTGCTTAAGCCTTACGTTTACGATTACCTTCATCGCTTATCCTAAAATTCTACGCAAGACCTCTTCGTAGGCCACTTTTACGCTACCAAGATCCTGTCTGAATACGTCCTTGTCGAGCTTTTTATCGGTTTGTTTGTCCCAAAAGCGGCAGCTATCGGGGCTGATCTCGTCTGCAAGCAGGATATTGCCGTCCTTATCTCTGCCAAGCTCGATTTTGAAATCCACGAGCTTTAAATTTCGCTCATCAAAAAATTTAATCAAAATTTCATTGATCTTGCGCGCGATCTTTTTGAGCTCGTCAAGCTCGCTTTGGCTCTTTACGGCGCCAAGCAGCAAGCAATGCTCGTCGTTTAGGATAGGATCGCCCAACTCATCGTCTTTATAGCAAAACTCCACCAGTGTAAACGGAAGCTTCGTGCCCTCTTTGATGCCTAGGCGCTTTGTAAGCGAGCCGGTGGCAATATTACGAGCGATGATCTCAAGAGGGAAAATTTTACATTTTTTCACGAGCTGCTCGGTCAGACTGATCGTCTCAACAAGCGCGGTGGCGATGCCGTGCTTTTTAAGCAGATCAAAAATCAGCGTCGAAATTTTACAATTCAGCGCGCCTTTGCCGCTCTCTTCGGCTTTTTTGACGCCATTAAACGCCGTCAGCGAATCTTTAAATTCCGAGATTAAAAGGTCGTCACTTTCGTTAACCGACCACATCTTTTTGCCCTTGCCTTCGTAGATAAGCTCTTTTTTGGTAGCTTGCATCACACTCTCCTTACTTGATGTTTAGAATTTTTATCGCGTCTATTGCGGTTTTTAACTGGATATCGTTATTAATCTGCTCTGCAGTGATGAAATTTTTCTCATCCTTTTTCTGAGCATCTTTTTTCTTGGTCTCGACCTTGGCTAACTCGCCTTGCAGGTGCTTTTTGAGATCAGCTTCTTTTAGCGAGAATTCATCCTCGTCGCGGCTCGGCACCTTGCCCGGCGCCACTATGAGATCAGGCGTCACGCCCACCGCTTGGATGGTGCGACCGCTTGATAGATAGTAACGCGCTATGGTAAGCCGCAGAGCCTCTTTATCCTCTATCGGCAGGATCACCTGTACGCTTCCCTTGCCAAAAGTTTTTTCACCAACTAACACGGCGCGCTTTAGATCCTGAAGCGAGCCGCTTACGATCTCGCTCGCGCTCGCACTGCCGCCATTAACCAAAACCACAAGCGGTAGATCGGTGATCTTCTTTTTAGGATCGGCGTTATGCGCTTCGGTTTCATTTTTCGCGCGTCCTTTTTGAGAGACGATAAGACCTTTGCTTACGAATAAATTTACAAGCCCGATCGCCTGATCCAAAAGTCCGCCCGGATTGTTTCGCAGATCCAAAATAATGCCTTTGGCGTCTCTATGCTCTTTTATAAATTTGCTCGCATCGGGAACCACGTGCTGATCGAAATTCGTAACGCGCAGATATAAAATTTTATCATCCTCGATCATCTTGGCATAGACCGATTCTACTTTGATTATGTCGCGGACAATCTCGACGTCAAAAGGCTTGCTAACACCTTTGCGCACGATCGTTAGAGTGATTTTGGTTTTCGGCTTGCCACGCATTTTTGAGACCGCATCGTCGATCGTGATGCCGAAGGTCGCATTGCCGTCGATACGCAAGATAACGTCGTTAGCCTGAATGCCTTTCTTGTCGGCAGGAGTGCCCTCGATAGGCGAGATGACGGTCAGAGCGCCGTCCTTCATACCCACCTGAATTCCAAGCCCGCCGAACTCGCCTTCGGTCTGGACTTTCGTATCGTTAAACGCCTTTTCGTCCATATAGCTTGAGTGCGCGTCGAGGTTATTCATAAGCCCCGAGATCGTCTTGTCCACAAGCTCGGAAAAAGTCATCTCATCGACATAATTGTTCTCGACGATCGCAAGTGTTTTGGTAAGCTTAGCTAGCGCCTCCAGACGCGTTTTTTCGCTGTCTGGTTTTTTGGTCGCATTGACCTCTCTGGCTTGTAAATTTCCGGTAAAAAAACTAACGCCTAAAAATAGAGAAAATATGAATCCCAAGCCGAAGAAGAGGTGTTTTTGTCGCAAAGTTTATCCTTGAAAGTAAAATAGAGTGAATTTTATAGAAAATTGGCTAAAAATAAGGTAAATTTCATACGAAATTTACGCGTTTACGGATAAATTTAAACCGAAAATTTTAAAATCTCACTAAAAAATCTTGACATAAAGACACTAAAGTTATATAATGCAACTAACTTCAACCTTAGGAGAAAATTTATGAACGAAACTATTGAAATTTTAACCGATAAAATGCGCTCTTTGCTCGAAAGCAGCGTTTCCTTGGCGATCCATTCCAAAAATAGCGAAGTGGGCGTATTGCATATGCTCTGGGCTTTGGTAGCCGACAGCGGCTCGGTGCTAAATCAAATTTTTAATAAATTTAGTATCGAAAAGACCGCGGTCGAGCTTGAGATCAAAAGCGAAATTTCAAATTTGCCGACTAGTTCAAACGTCACGAAGGAAAACGTGCGAATCTCGCGCGAGCTGATGAACTCGCTAGAGGTCGCAAAAGGGCTGATGACGAGCTCGGGCGATAAATTTATCGCCGTAGATACCTGGCTGATTGCAAATTTAAACGCAGATCCGCTAAAGAAAATTCTGTCTAAATTCGCAGATCTTAGCGAGATCAAAAAGGAGCTAGAGGCGCTTCGCGGCGGCAAAAGTATCGATTCGCAAACCGCCGATGAGACGCTTGAAGCGCTTAGTAAATTCGGCGTCGATCTCACCGCCAAGGCAATCGCGGGCGAGCTCGATCCGGTCATCGGTCGCGACGAGGTGATTTCGCGAATGATGCAAATTTTAATCCGCAAGACGAAAAACAATCCGATCCTGCTCGGCGAGCCGGGCGTGGGAAAAACCGCGGTCGTCGAGGGTCTTGCGCAGCTGATCGCCAAAAAAGAGGTCCCGCTTAGCCTACAAAACAAACGCGTCATCGCGCTTGATATGAGTGCGCTGATCGCGGGCGCGAAGTACCGCGGCGAGTTTGAAGATAGGCTCAAAGCCGTCATAAACGAGGTCGTAAAAGCCGCAAACGTCGTACTTTTCATCGATGAAATTCACACCATCGTAGGCGCGGGCGCAAGCGAAGGCTCTATGGATGCCGCAAACATCCTAAAGCCCGCTCTTGCGCGCGGCGAGCTGCACGCGATCGGCGCTACGACGCTAAAAGAGTACCGAAAGTATTTTGAAAAAGACGCCGCGCTTCAGCGCCGCTTCCAGCCCGTAACGGTCGCGGAGCCTAGCGTGAGCGAGGCTACGGCGATCCTACGCGGCATAAAAGAGCGGCTAGAGGTGCATCATAACGTCACCATCACCGATAGCGCGCTTGTGGCGGCTGCAAGGCTAAGCGACCGCTACATCAGCGACAGATTTCTGCCGGATAAGGCGATCGATCTCATTGACGAAGCGGCGGCGGAGCTTAAAATGCAGATCGAAAGCGAGCCCAACGAGCTTGCCAAGGCTAAGCGCGACATCCTAACGCTTCAGGTCGAAAAGGAAGCCCTTAAGATGGAGGATGACGGCAAAAACGACGAGCGGCTTGCGCAGATCGATAAAGAGATCGAAAATTTAACCGAGCAGAAAAATGCGCTTCAGGCTAAATTCGAAAATGAAAAGTCCGTATTCGGCGGCATCAGCGAGGAGAAAAAGGCGATCGACAGCCTCAAAAACGAAGCTAGCCTAGCAAGACGCAACGGCGATCTTAGCAAGGCCGCCGAGATCGAATACGGCAAGATCCCCGCTGCGCAGGCGAAGGTCAAGGAGCTTGAGGCGAAGTGGGACGCGATGAAAGAAAACGGCGTGCTTTTGCGAAACCGCGTGGACGAGGAGAGCGTGGCTGAAATTTTAAGTAAATGGACGGGCATCTCGGTAAGCAAAATGCTCTCCTCCGAAAAGGAGAAATTCCTCCACATCGAGGAGCACTTAAAAGAAAGTGTCGTGGGGCAGGACGAGGCGCTGCACGCCATCGCTCGCGCCGTCAAGCGCAACAAAGCCGGTCTCGTTAACGAAAACCGCCCTATCGGAAGCTTTTTGTTTCTAGGCCCTACCGGCGTCGGTAAGACCGAGAGCGCGAAGAGCTTAGCGAGATTTTTATTCGACGATGAGCGGGCGATGATCCGCTTTGATATGAGCGAGTATATGGAAAAACACAGCGTCAGCCGCTTGCTCGGCGCGCCTCCGGGATACGTGGGCTATGATGAGGGCGGGCAGCTTACCGAAGCTGTGCGCAGAAAGCCCTACTCCGTGCTGCTTTTTGATGAGATCGAAAAGGCGCACAAGGACGTTTTTAACATCCTGCTTGGAATTTTAGACGACGGGCGCGCGACCGATAACAAGGGCGTTACGGTTGATTTTAAAAACACGATCATCATCCTAACGAGCAATATCGGCTCGGCTAAGATTATGGAGCTTGACGCCAAAAATGCGAACAAGCCGCGCGAAATCGCGCTTGCCGAGCGAGAGGAGGCGGTAAAGAGCGAGCTGAAGAATTATTTCAAGCCCGAATTTATCAACCGTCTGGACGACATCGTGATCTTCAACGCCCTAAGCGAGGACGATCTTATAAAAATCGTGGGCATTATGTTTAAAAGCCTGCAAAAAACGCTCGCAAACCGCGGCATTAGCGCAAGCTTGAGCGAAGACGCCAAAAAGCTCATCGCCTCGGCGGGCTTTGATATCGAATACGGCGCAAGACCGCTGCGCAGGGCGCTTTACGATCTAGTGGAGGATAAGATCGCCGATATGATCCTAAGCGACGAGATCAAAGCGGGCGATCGGATCGAAATCGGTGCGCATGACGGCGAGATCAAGATAAAGAGAGTGAAATAAAATTCTGCGGAATTTATCCTGCGGGGTAAATTCCGCGCTTCGATGGAGTAAATTTGGCGAGGTGAATCTAAAATACTTTATTAATATAAATTGGGCGAATAATCTATCTCCTTGGGAATTGAAACAGATCGCAAAGCCTGCGTTAATCGTCGCTTGCTTCAGCATAATTCCATCCCGTTGGGAATTGAAACCTAAGCCTAATAAACCCGATAAGCCAAGTAATCCTGGTAGAATTCCATCCCGTTGGGAATTGAAACACTACATTGTCTACTCCGTCAAATTCCTCGGCCGCAGTAGAATTCCATC
>NZ_CALLWC010000022.1 GCF_938015785.1 uncultured Campylobacter sp.
TCTTGCTTATGAATTATATAAACCATATGAAATTTATCTTTAAGAATATCTAAACTAGACCTTCCTTTGCATATGAGTTCTCCATAATCAAATATAAAAGCAGGAAATAATGTAAAATCTTTCAAATTTCCGCCTAAAATCAAATGAAAAATAAGTTTAAACAAACAATTTAAAAGTAAATAAATGACATAATAGGCGATAAGATAATGAACCATTTTTACTAATGCAACCATAAAAAATATAAGTAGATTAAAAACAATAATTCCAATTAGCGATGATGGTGTAAGCAGTCTAAAAGTCCTTATGATAGGTTCTAAATCAACTAAATTTTTAACCCTTTTAACTTCGCCATTTATGATAAATTCGATTGTTTTATTTGTAAATTTAGTTTCGCATTTGTTTTTGATGATATAATAATAAAATGTAGCGACGATATGCAAAACGCCAAGCCCAAAAAAAGCCCATAGAAAAATATTGCTAACATTGGCAATCCCCATATAATCAGCATAAACCAATAAAACAAGCACCGTTCCGCAATGAGAAAAAAAGAATAAATTTGAAAGAAAAAACTCATAGGGGTTTTTTATAACTATTGGATATTTATCATAATCTCTTTGTTGCTTGTTTTGATTGCTTGTTGTATTGGTATTATATTCTTGCACTATAATCCTTTGTAAATTTGAGATTAGCAACTATAGCATCATAAGCTTTATCTAGCTCAATTTTAGCAACACTTTCTCTACTCATGTTTTTTCATTTTTAGGTTGAAAATTTCTTTTTCACCAAATTTAAATCTATATGTTTCTTATCAGAAAAATATTTTTGTAAATCTAAATAATCTTGCTTATGAATTATATAAACCATATGAAATTTTCCATTATATGGTCGCATATCAATTGTAGCTAATCTCCACAAGCGACCACCAATATATTTCGGATAATCAAAAATAATAGCTGGATACAACGAAAAACCTTTCAATTCTCCGCCTAAAATCAAATGAAAAATAAGTTTAAATAAAAAATTTAAAAGAAACCAAAGTATATAATAGACCATTATTATAAAAACATACAGCAATGATTTTTCACTAATTGAAATTAAAATAATCAAAAAAAAAGAGAAACAAATGAAAATATACTCCAAGAGAATACGAAAGCTTAAAATTTCTTGTAACAGGCCCTAAATCTATCAAATTTTTAACCCTTTTAACTTCCCCATTTATGATAAATTCTATCGTTTTATTTGTAAATTTGGTTTCGCATTTATTTTTGATAATGTAGTAATAAAAGGCCCAAATAATATGTAAAATTACAAACACAAAAGGAAAATATAATAAAATTTTAATTTCTTTTTTGTGTATATTGTCCGTGTAATCAATACAGGCAGTTGATAAAATCACAAACGCTCCTATAAAACAAAATAAATCCAAATTTTTAAGAAAGAATTCATAAGGATTTTTTATAACAATCGGTTCTTTATCGTAGTCTCTTTTATTGAAATCGTTTAAATTTGCGTTTTCATTTGAGTTTAAATCCCGTTTTTTAACATTTTTATTCCAGTTTTCAAAATTTTCCAAATTCTATCCTTCCGTTTTCTCTGCTTTTCTCGTCATTGTGGGTGAACTTTGCAAGCGAGCAATCTGCCGACAGCGAATGTTATAAAATCTCAGTCCTCTTCTCACCTTTGATTTGATTTCTTTTACGAATTCTATATCCACCTTACTTAAGCAGTTATAAATTCCTTAGCCTCTTATACGCCGCTAAAATTTCTAGCATCTATAATCTATATATTCCCCGTGAGTCTTTAGCCGCTTCACTTACTCCAAGCCCATTCGTAGATCAGCTCATTGATAAGAGCAACCTTAGAGCCTTGCTTTACGGTATTAGAATTCTCATCTATCGTTATCTCTTTTATAGTTTAGATCGATGCTTTTGATATTATTATCCGCAAGCGAGTCCAACTCTCCTTCGTCGGTAATGCCGTTAGAATTCGTACCTTTCCAAATTTTAAGCTTATTAAATATCTCGTCCTTTTCATCTATTACGTTGTCGCCATTTAGATCATAGGCCCTTTAAAGCTTCATAGCCGTTGGTCGCTTTTTTATCGGTATATCCGTAAACGGTATTTAAAATAGTATGATTTCCAAATAGCTCATTTCCATTATCTATTTTACCGGACACCATCCCCCTATCCCTCAAACAGATCAAAATTTTATCTGCAAACTGCCTAAATTTTAAAACTCAGCTTTTTGCAATGGGCGATTTAGAATTTTAGAAAAAGCGGGGGGCGGAAGCGAGGATAAAATTTATCCGCGTTGTGCAAATTTTACGTAGCAGCATTCGCGCAAAAGCGGAAAGCAAAAGTAAAATTTAACGGATAGCGCCTTCTTTGTGTGCTTAAGCAATACGATTTGCGCTAATAATTTTCCCGCGATACTACACAATCTTGGTCGTCCGCATTAAACCATCACCATTTTTGCGTAGTCTTATTTTACGCAAGCATGCGATGAAATTTCAAAATTTCAAATTTTGCGCCGCGAATTACTAGCTATTGCCGCGCGATTATATTATTATGTATATGTATTTTAATTGTGGCAAAATTTAACCCGAGTGATTCTAATATTTTGGTCAAAGCGCCGTATTAAATTTAAAATTTATCTCAAAAAAGAACCTGACTTAAGGATTCAATAACCGATCAGCTTGCCCCTTCACGTGCTAAAACGACTTTGAAGGTTTTTAAAATAATTACGATATCGTTCCATATTGACCAGTTTTTCATATACCACGTATCCATGCCGGCCCTGGTCGCAAAATCCACATCGCTGCGCCCGCTCACCTGCCAAAGCCCCGTAATGCCCGGCTTGACGGCCAGGATTAGATCTGCGTATTCGCCCATATCTTTGCGCTCGTATTGCGCGCACGGGCGAGGGCCTACGATGCTCATTTCACCCTTTAGGACGTTGATCAGCTGCGGAAGCTCATCTAGCGAGCTTCTGCGCAAAAAATCGCCCAGCTTCGTAATGCGCGGATCGTGCTCGTATTTGTGATATTTTTCAAAATACTCCGCCTCTTGCGGATTTTGCTTTAGATACTGAGCTAAAATTTCGTCCCCGTTCTCTTTCATCGAGCGAAATTTCAGGCATCCAAACGGCTTGCCGCCAAATCCCATTCTTTGATGCGAAAAAAATATGCGTCCCTCCGGTTCTTTTAGCTTCATCATCAGCGCGATTACGCCGAAAATCGGCACCAGTAAAGGAAGCGCCAAAATGATAAGTGCCAAATCAAGCCCGCGTTTAAGCGCTAAATTTAGAGGACTTTTCAGAGAATTTCGTATCGCAAAGAGGCTTGTGCGCGAGGCAAAGACGCTGTAAATATAGGTCTGCGTGAAGTCGTACGAACGCAGCACCGGGGTAAATAAAATTTCTTTATTTTCCCTGATGTTGCTCTCGATGAGCTCGTTTAAAGCGCTCGCTTCGAGCCTGCTTCCGCCGATAAATAGTACGTCGTAATCCCTGCCTAGCGCTCTTACATACCCAAGATATGTGCTTCCTAAAACAGCGCTTTCAAACTCCTCGCCCTCACCTAAAATTTTCGCCCTCTTCTGCCATAGGCCAAATTTAAAAAGCCTCTTTTTCGTTACGAGCTTAAAAAGCGGCAAAACCACCGCCATAAAGGCGAAGCTCAAAATAAAGCTGGCACGCGAAAATTCGTAATTAACTTTGATTAAAGCAAGCAGCGCCAGGCTTAGCAAAAGCCCCAAGAAGCAGCTTTTTACTAAAATTCTACTCTCGTGCCAAAAATCATACCGCCTCGAATAGATCCCCTGATAGAAAAACAAAAATATCATTATGACGTAGGACGGCGCAAAGCCTTGATACCTGCCGACGTCCAGCAGCACGCTATCGCCGTAGAGCAAATTTTTAAGCACCACGGCAAGCCCGAAGCAAAGCCAGATGCCGAAAATATCGACCGCCAAGATTATCAAAATGCATAATTGCTTTTTCATCCTAGCTCCTATTAAAATCGTCTTGCAGGCGCACGATATCATCCTCACCAGTATAGCTGCCGACTTGAGCCTCGATTAGCACGACTGGGATTTTGCCTTCGTTTGCGAGGCGGTGGACCTCGCCCATCCTAATGAATGTCGATTCATTCTCGCGTAACAAGAAATTTCGCTCGCCCACAGTCACGGTCGCAGTGCCGCTAACGACGATCCAGTGCTCGTTGCGATGGTAGTGCTTCTGCAGCGATAGCCGCTTGCCGGGCTTAACGACGATGCGCTTGATCTTGTAGCCGCGCTCATCTTCGAGCACCGTGTAGCTGCCCCACGGGCGGTGCGTCGTTACGTGCACGCGCGCCAGATCGCTATCCTTCAGCCGCTCTACCACCTGCTTTACCTTTTGGGTAGAGCCTTTTTTGCATACGAGCAGGGCGTCCTTGGTATCGACGATAGCAAGATCCTCGACGTCTATGGCGGCTATCGTGCGACCCGACGAGCCGATGATGAGATTGTTTTTAGAATTTAGAGTGATATTTTGCTCGCCAGCGGTGTTGCCGTTCGCGTCTTTAGGCAGTTCGGCGTCTAAACTATCGAAGCTTCCCAGATCGCTCCAGCCGATATCTGCGGGCACGACTTTAGCAAGACTCGTGCGCTCCATAACCGCGTAGTCGATGCTATCTGCGGGGATCTCTTGCATATCGCCTAGTTTAATTCTAATCGGATTTTCCGCGTTAGAATTTTCATGCGCACGGACGCAGACTTCGTAAATTTCAGGGCTGTGCGCCTTTAGTTCGTCTAAAAATACGCCCGCTTTAAACATAAACATGCCGCTGTTCCAGTAAAAATTCCCCGCCGCTATGTAGCTTTGCGCTGCCGCAAGCTCAGGCTTTTCGTGAAATTTCAACACGTCCTCGCCGCTTGCTTCGATATAGCCGTAGCCCGTATTTGCATCCGCGGGCTTGATGCCGAACGTTACCAAAAACCCCTGTTTCGCAAGCTCGCGTGCGCACAAGACGCTGTTTTTATACGCCGCCTCATCTCTAATTAGATGATCGCTCGGCGTTACGAAAACGACCTCCTCGGCCTTTAAGCTCAAACACGCAAGCGCGATCGCAGGAGCCGTGTTTCTGCCGACGGGTTCGAGTAAAAATTTTACGCCGCGCGCGCCTAAAACCTCAAGCTGATCGAGCGCCAAAAAATACTGCTGCTCGTTCGAGACGACGAGCGTGCGCTCGCATAGCGGGGAGTTTCGCTCATAGCTCATCATAAAAAGCGAGCGATCGCTGAAGAGGCGCACGAACTGCTTCGGCATAAGCGTGCGGCTGATGGGCCACAGCCTCGTGCCGCTGCCGCCGCTTAGGATTATATTAGTCATTTTGGCCGTCCTTAAATTCCTCATATTTTTTCTCGACGTAGCTTTTGATCTCGGCCTCAAAGCGCGCGCGCGAAAATTTTAAAGAATTTTCTCTGATTTTTGTAGGCTCAAATTTATCATAATTTTGCTCAAATTTAGCTACGGCGGCGAGCAGCTCCTTTACGTTTTGCTCCATAAAATACAGCCCGCTCTCGCCGTCAAGCACCGTCTCGCGGGCGCCGCCGCGCCCAAAGCAGATCACCGGCGTTCCGCATGCCTGCGCTTCCACCGGCGTAATGCCGAAATCCTCTTCGGCGGCAAAAACAAACGCCTTAGCCCGCCCCATGAGATCCGCCATCATTTTGTCATCGGCAAAGCCCAAAAGCTCGACATTTTTACCCGCTTTTGATTTTATTTTCGCCATATCGGGCCCGTCGCCGATGACTAGCAGCTTTTTATCCGCCTGCGAAAACGCCTCTACGATAAGATCGATCTTTTTATACGGCACCATACGCGAGGCGGTGAGGTAGAACTCCTCTTTGGCTTCGCGCAGCGTAAATTTATCCACGTCTACGGGCGGATAGATGACGTCGCTGGGCTTGCCGTAGGTTTTTTTGATACGACGCGCGATGTAGCGGCTATTTGCGATGTAGTGATCCACACGGTTTGCAGTGCTCGCGTCCCAAAGCCTAATTTTATGTAAAAAATACTTCGCCAGCATGCCCTTTAGACCGCGATCCAGACCACTTTCGCGCAAGTACTGATGATACAGATCCCACGCGTAACGGATCGGCGTGTGCACATAAGCGATGTGGAGTTGATTTGAGTGCGTCAGCACCCCCTTTGCGACCGCATGCGAGCTGGATAGCACGACGTCGTAGCCGCTTAGATCAAACTGCTCGATCGCAAGCGGAAATAGCGGCAGGTAGTTGCGGTATTTGTCCTTTGCGAATGGCAGCTTCTGAATAAAGCTCGTATGGACGCGCTTGCCTTTTAAAATTTTATCTCGGTCGGTACCCTTTAAAAAGTCAATGAGACTGTAAATTTCAAAATCATCCCAGATATTGGTAAAACTCTCGACGCATTTCTCCGCGCCCGCATAGGTGCTGAACCAATCGTGGATAAGGGCTTTTTTCATCTCAAACTCTCCATTATTTCGATAATCTGTTTTGCCGAGCGTTCCCAGCCGAATCTTTTTATATTCTCAAGGCCTTTAATACGAAGTTCGTTTTGTAAATTTTTATCGTTTAAAACAGTTTGAATTTTATTTCTCATATCTTCTATGTCATTCGGATCAAAATAAACAACGCTATCGCCGCAAACTTCAGGCAAACTCGCAGCATTTGAGCAAACGACCGGACAACTGCACGCTTGCGCCTCAAGCGGCGGAATACCAAAACCCTCGTATATCGATGGAAATACGAATAATTTCGCCAAATTATAAATAGCGGCGATATCCGCGTCTTTAACATAGCCCGTAAAAAATATGCGATCACTTAGATTTTTTGTACGAATAATCTCAGAAATAACGCTATCGCCCGTTATGAAGCCGTCCTTTTTGCCCACTATAACCAAATTGAGATTCGTCTTTTCTAATGCAAATAATAAATTCTTTAAATTCTTATGAGGTTTGACATTTCCCACAAATAGAACGAAATCATTAGGAAGGCTATAATACTTTGCCGCCGCTTCTGAGGCATTTGAATCGCAATGGCGATTAAAGCGCCTCTCATCTATTGCGTTTGGCACAACGAAAATATTTTTACCAGTTTTAGTGTATTTTAATATCTCACTCCGCGAAAAATTTGAAACACTAAGAACTATATCGCTTCTGCTTAGTGCTTGATTTAAAATAGTTTTTGCATATATTTTCTGCATAAAATTTAGCGTATCGTAGAAGGCTAAATGGAATACGTCGTGGATAGTAACCACTCTAAATTTTGCTCTTATCGGCAGGATTGGGATATTGTAATGGGGAGACCAAAAAATATCACATTCAGGAATTGTTAAAGGCAGCTCGAGCTGCTCCTTTATAGAATAAATTTTAGATTTACATTCTAAAATTTTAACGCTTTTGCTCCACGCATAGTCCCGTATCTCGGCTTTACTACCAAGCAGAATAACCTCAAATTTTTCCACCAAAAAAGGCAGTAGTGATTTGACATATGTACCTATACCGGATGCTTTATGCATACGAAAATCAATTACTAACTTTTTATACTGCATTTATTACTTTCGTTTCGCCCCATTATTAAAATTTAAAAATATTCCAAACGAAATTATATCTAATTTTAAATGATATGTCGTATCTTTTCTCTCCAATCATTATCCTTGGCAAAATTTAAAATTTCAGTCTTGTCGCTTTTACTTAAATCTAGAGATTTTTTTATATATTTTACAAAGTCCTCTTTTGAACTTGCCAATAAAGCAGGACTGTTAAGCCGCTCCAACTCTCGCCATTTAGTTGCTACCGTATGAAGTCCAGCCGCAGAATACTCATATAGTTTTAGAGGGCTTATAGAATGAACCAAATCCATATCCAGTCTAAACGGGATTATACCGACATCTGAAAATTGTAAAAAAGAGGCAATCAAATCATTATCGACCTTGCCGTAAAACGTAATATTTTCTCTAGATCGTATTTGATCAAAATTGTCGGGTTTAAATTTTATAGCTCCAATTACTAAAAAATGCACATCTTTTAGCTCTTCGGCGATATAATCTAATAGACCGAAGTCAAACCAGCTTTCTATAGCGCCCACATAAACAGCAACCTGTTTTGTAATTGTGTAAAAAAAATCCGGTTTATCGTATTTTTTTTGAAATTTATTAAAATCAACTCCGTTTGGCAGATAGAGGCAATTTTTATTAAATTTTTCTATATAGTTTTTAAGGTTCGATGACGTATATATCACTTTATCTGCTCTTTTTATTAGATGCTCCTCTGCCTTGATAGCTGCAGGCCCTACGCCAAAGCCGCTAAGATTATCGGTAACCCTAACAATCAGCTTCTTATATTTTATGATGTTTATTAAAGGCAGAAATACGAAATTATCTATCACTAAAATATCTACATTTAAGAAATCATAATTTTTAAGCATAATTTTAAAATTCGGTAAGGTAAAAATATGCCATATTTTTATAATCCAATAAAATTGGGACGGCAGCTTTTTAAACGGCGGAATAAGTGCAAATGGGGTATATATAAAATAGTTTTCATAAATTTCATACACGCCTTTTTTTGACTGAGCCAACCTAATAGCTTCGTTGGTTTTATTATGAAAGGGGGAAACGGGCGGCGCAACAAATAAAACTTTGTTTCCATCCTTTGCCAATAATTCACTATAATAATTACAACCTACCTTAAATGGAGATCCATAATAAGAATTTCCGCACCATAGTATTTTTTTAGACATTTTTCATCCTACTGCGATATAAGCTTTTACTTTTTAAGTTTAAACACGGTTTCTCTACAAAAAACCAGCTGATTATAGCGCAACATATAGACAAAATAGCGACATATACTACATAAATGCTGCCCCCCCCACTACCTATTTGGACAAAAATATTTACAAAAAACATATGGTATATGTAAATACCATATGTAAAATCATTTCCTCGCAAAAATTTATCGAGACCTTCGAAACTGAAAGCAAAAGAAAAAACCAAAAATGAGAATATAAAATAATTTACAAATATATCTAAAAAAATATTATTAAAATAATGGAAGCAAATTCTACCGATAACATAAGTAGCAAAATATATAAAGAATTTATTCTTTATATATTTATGAAATAAATCAAAATAGATATAAAAATAAAAGCCAATTAAAAATACAAATAAATATGGCGCCAGAGATACATTAATAAGTTTATTGATAAATAAATTTCTATCGCTACTAGAATTATATATAAAAAATATTATTGAGATCAGAAAAATGCAAAGCAATATTTT
>NZ_CALLWC010000023.1 GCF_938015785.1 uncultured Campylobacter sp.
TGTATACACCGGGAAAAGGCAAGAAAGATATTCCGGTAACCTACACCGAGCACGAGCACAAAAGCGGCGAAATGATGTAGCCGCGGCAGGGTTAAATTTAAGCGCCCTAAAAAGCGAATTAAATTTAACCCCTCGTTTCTGCTTCTTTATCCGTAGCAAAATTTAACTCTCGTTTCGACCTCTTTGATCTGCGCTAAAATTTAACCTTTTATTTTCGCTTCTTTCATCTACACAAATTGAGCTTTTTTGCGAATTTAAGTTTGTGCTCACTGAAAGCAAGCTCCGCAAGCCCGAAATCCCTAAATTTTACAAAATACCCATTTGATCTGCGCTTTACCAGCGAATTTTTTTGATTTTCAACCGAATTTCACTTCAAATTCGCTAAACTGCGCTGAAATTTTAGCAGGCCGGTGCAAATACGGCGCAAAATAGATCATTTAGCGAGATTGCCGCATGGATAGCATTAAATTTTACCTAAACAATTACGAAATTGAGGGCGAAAGCTTTACCGAAGTCGTCGTTGCGATAAACGGCGAGCCTCTGCTCGAGCTGATTAAGAGGCGCGAGCAAAGCTTTGCCGCAAAGGACGGGCAGGCCAGCATCGCGGGAGACTACGCTTATTTGAGCTTGATTGATTTTGAGGAGCTATTTTTACGCGCGGCGCTTGAGGCTGATCTGGCGCAAGATGAGCAGGACGTCGTGCTACTTGGCTGTCCGTGCGGGATCTGGAGCTGCTGGTATCTCGCGCTCAGGATTAAATTTGAAACGGAGACGGTTAAGCTTTACGAGTTTAAAAACCTGCGCCGCAAAGATTGGCAATATGGGCTTGAGTTTAAATTTGACCGCGTGAGCTTTGTGAGCGAAATTTCTAAAATCGCCTCTTTTAATAAGCTCTAAAATTTAGATCTAAATTTAGGAAATTTTAACGGCGCGATCGAAACTGCGGCGAAATAAACTCGTCTTAGGCTCGGTAAAATTTGGCTTTGAAGCCATAATAAGCTGTCGCGAGAGCTTATAGTATTAAAATTTTCGCCTTGCCGCTTCGCAAAACCTCGAGCAAAATATCATAAAATTTGCCCAGTCTTAGCTTTAAAATTCCGCCCTTTTTAATGATCACGAAGACCTGTCCGCCTCGCTCGCCAAGCGCATCGTAAAGCGCGTCTAAATTTGCGATGTATTCGGGCTTGAAATCCAGCGCTGCGGCAAACAGCGCGAAAATTTGATCTTTGCGCCTAATCTTTGCGCCATCGATGATGATCTTTGCCGCGCTGCGCGTTTTAAAATTTAAACTCATTGCACGCGCTCGAAGCTTTCGTAATGATCGGCGGTATAGAAGATCAGCCCGTCGTTTGAAAATATCAGCCGCTTCGCGCCGCGCGGGCCGCCGCGATACTCGATGTCGCATTCGCGCCAAATCCGCCCCTTTTTATCAGGTAGCCTGCGCTCGAAATTGCCGAAACGATCGCCACCTATGCTCTTGCCGCGCGCATATCGCCACAGATCACCGCCCTGCCAGCCAAGCTCACCGGCCTGCTTTTTCGTGATGAAATTTTGCGGCAAAGACCCCGTACGGCGGATATGAGCGCTCACGCACTCCCTGCTTATGCAGGGCTCGTCCGCGAGCTGATTTTTAGAATTTGCAGCGGGATTTTGAGATTGCGAAGCTTCATAATCTGCGCTACGCCGCCTGTGGACGTCCGCCTCGTCTTTAGGATTTGCGGCGGCGGGCTCGTTTGCTTGCGGATGAGATTTTAAATCTCCTAGGTCTGCTCCGCCGTCTGCGCTTCTTGCACCGGCGCCGCTTGCGGGATTTTGCGAGCTTGAAATTTTACGATCGGTGCCGCTTTTGATATCTTGTGCGCTGTTTTTACGCGAGGCGGCATCCAGGGTTTTGGAAGTAAAAACGCTCTCATCTTTAGCCGCGGAGCCGCGCGAATTGGAGATAAAATTTAGCGTCAAAAGAAGTGCTGCGAAAATTGCGAGCGGGATCAGCTTTTTTGCCACCGCTAGCCTCTTTTGCGCGTGGCGAAGCGAAAATAGAGCACGATCGCCGCTACTATCGCGCCTAGAGCCAGCGGAGCAATCCACGGCGCGTCCTTGATATGCACATAGAGCTCGCGCACGAAATCACCCGCGTAGTAGCTCAGTAACCCCACCACAAGCGCCCAAATGAGCGAGCTTACGGCATTGATGACGCTAAATTTTAAAAATGAATATTTTGTGATACCGATCGCGATCGGCACGAGGGTTTTGAGGCCGTAGATAAATTTTTTGATTAAAATTATGCGGTCGCCGTATTTGCGAAACAAAATTTGCGCCAGAGCGAGATTTCGGCGCTGTTTGCGCAGATAGGGCATGATCTCTTTTTTATTGTAGCGGCTTACTAAAAATAACCCCGAATCGCCTATAAAGTTCGATATGCAGGCGATTACGATGCATAAGACGATATTGAGCTCGCCGGCCGAGCTTAGCACACCCGCTGCCGCAAGCGCCAAAAATCCCCCGCCCAGCGAATACAAAAACAGTATCAGATACCCCCACGTATGGAGGTTTTCAAACATCGACTCCATCAAATCCTTTCATAAAATTCTATTAAATTTTAGGTTTTAAATTTCAAAATTTCGAGGCTTTTATGCGCCGAAATTCCGCTGCAACGAAATTTCCTAGCATATGCTCTTTTGGTTTGCGGGCTTGCGATGCGGCAGCTAAATTTAAAGCTCTAAATTTACACATGACGAGCAGGCAAATTCCACGTTTTGCAATAGCCGCCACGTAAAGTCCTGAATACGCGATTTAAAAGCTCACGCGAAGCTAAATTTAGAAAAACGCTAAATTAAAATTTGCAAAGTTTCGCAAGCAAGCGGCGCTAAATTTCACAAACGCTTAAATTTAACCTGCGATCGTCGGACTAAATTTCGGCTAAATTCGGACTAAATTTAGCCACCAAAGCGCGCACAGGCTATATTCTTTGAAATCAATATCCGCCCTCCGCGCCGATTATACGCATCAAAAACGCGTAGCCGTCGCTGTTCGAATCGAAAGCGCGATCGCTTTTAGTCTCCAGTACCGAGCCGCCCAGGCTCACGCCCGCAAATAGCCCGCCTTTGTTCGTAAAGACGTACATATCCTGATTTAGCACGTCCAGTGCGCCCGAATCCGCGCTGTAATTGCCCGCAACCGCCGTCGCATCGCCCGATAGCGTGATTTGGGATTTTCGCATCTTTTCGATCACGTCGTCGTTCATCACGAAAATGACTAAATAATTATCCTCGTAACCGATCTGAAGTCCGATGCTGGCGCTGCTGATCTCTGCACCGCTTACGCTGTGCGCGCCGTCGTTATTGTAGACGATGATCCCCTCGCCATACATTCCGCCTATGATGAAGCCCAGCTTTTTGACGCTCGGAAAGATCACTATCGCGCGGGCTTGTTGCGCTAGATATTTGTACTGCGAGTTTGTGCGCATTACCGACGAATAGGCGCTTGCGCTGTTGATGATGAGCTCATCATCGGCAAATGCCGCGTTAAAAAGCAAAAATAAAGCGATTATAAATTTTTTCATTTCACACTCCTTATTTGGCTATCTCGACCGCGCGAAGCTCGCGTATGACGTTAACCTTGATCTCGCCCGGGAATTGAACCTTATCTTGGATCTCCGAAGCGATCTCTTTGGCGACCAAAACCGCCTCGTCGTCGTTCATAAGCTTGGCGTTTGCGATGACGCGGATCTCGCGACCTGCGTTGATCGCGTAGGCTTGCTTGACGCCCGTTTTGCTCATCGCGATCGCTTCGATGTCGCTAACGCGCTTTAGATAGCTCTCTAGCACCTCTCGTCTGGCGCCCGGGCGCGCGGCACTTAGCGCGTCTGCGGCACAGACTGCGGCGCTTTCTACGCTGGTGGCCTCCTCGTGGCCGTGGTGGGCGTAGATAGCGTTTATCACTACCGGGTGCTCTTTGTAGCGACGGCAAACTTCGGCGCCCAGATCCACGTGCGAGCCCTCGTACTCGTGAGTTAGCGCCTTGCCGATGTCGTGAAGTAGGCCCGCTCGCTTGGCTAGCTTTTGATCTCCGCCCGTTTCTGCGGCGATGATGCCCGCAAGATGTGCGACCTCAAGGCTGTGCGCAAGGGCGTTCTGTCCGTAGCTCGCGCGAAATTTAAGCTTGCCGATGAGTTTTAAAATTTCGGGGTGAATTTTACTAAGGCCTAGATCCATTACGATATTTTCGCCCTCTTCGGCGATACTAGCTTCAAATTCGTCGCTTACTTTTTTGTAGATGTCCTCGATGCGCGCAGGCTGAATTCTACCATCCTCGATAAGCGTTTCGATGACGCGAACGGCGATGGCGCGACGGTAGAGGTTGTGAGAGCTTACGATGATCGCATTCGGGGTATCGTCGATGATGACATCCACGCCAAGAGTCATCTCAAGCGCCTTTATGTTGCGCCCCTCCTTGCCGATGATGCGGCCTTTAAGTTCGTCATTTTTGATATTTACGACGTTGATAAGACGCTCTGCGGCAAACTCGCCCGCAAAGCGCGATGTAGCCTGCGCCAAAATATAATTCGCTTTTTTTCGCGCCTCTTTTTTGGCTTCCTCTTCATATTTTCGCACGATGTGAGCGATGTCGGTGCGGCTTTGCTCCTCGACTTTCTTAAGCACCTGCGCGCGCGCCTCATCCTGCGTAAAACCCGCCACGCGTTCAAGCACCTTAAGCGCCTCGGAGAGCTTCTCTTCATAGCTTTTCTTTAAATTAGAGCCCTCTTCGTAGAGGAATTTCGCCTCTTTTTTGGCGCTTTCGAGCTCTTTTTTGCTGTCTTTTAAAATCTCTTGCTCGGTTAGAAGCGCGTGCTCCTTTTTGCCGAGTTCGTCAAATTTAACGTTAAATTCTTTCTGCAGTTTGCTTGCTTTATCTTCGTATTTTTTCTTCGCTTCAAACTCAGCTTCCTGCACCGAAATTTTAGAATTTCGCAAGATGCCCTCAGCTTCAAATTCTATCGCTTTGGCTTTAGCTTTGGCTTGTTCGACGAAGAAATCGTAATTGGCGTTATTAATCTTTCTAGCTACTAAGTATCCTATGCCAGCGCCCACCGCAATAGCGCACAAGGCGATTAAAATCTCTATCATACTTTCCTCTTTTTAGGTAATTTTGGCTCGGAGTTATGTAAAAATCGCCCTTTACGTCGTGATCAAGTGATAAAATTTCGCTGCAAAAGCAGTCTTTTATACTCACGAACGCAATTGCGGGCTTAAGCTTCAGACCTGAAAAAAACATATCGTAAAATCCTTTCCCATGTCCTATTCTAGCCATTGCGCCATCCACTCCGATAGCTGGAACCACGGCTAGATCGACCTTTTTAAAATACCCGTTTTGCGGAAGTGTCTGGCGCAATCCAAAGCGTGAAATTTTAAAAGGCTGGCGCAATCTTACCATTTTTAAGCTAATATCCACCATAAACGGAACGTAAAATTCGCAGCTTTTTGATAGCTTTTTTCTTAAAATCAAAACGTTCGGCTCGTAGCTCATCGGCAAAAATATCAAAATTTTACGCGCTTTTAAAAATTTTATCAGCCGCTCCAGCCGCCATAAAAGTGCGTAATGCTCGCATCTAGCCGCGCGCGCGGCGTGAGATTTTAGACGCGATTTGCAAATTGCTCTAAATTCATTCTTTTGCATAGCTTAAGCCTTTTATAAAATTTTAACGCTTATTTTAGCTAGTTTTTGTATAATCTTGCGATTAAATTTTAAGGTTTATTATGAAATTTCGTTTTTTTCTAGCACTTTTTACGGCTGTTTTGTTTCTTGCGGGTTGCGGCGATGATGAGGATAAAAAATCAAGCGATACCCCGACCGAGGCCAACGCCACGCAGCCGCAGCCCGAAACCGAAGCCGTGATCCAGGTCGATTACACCGCACCATTTTCTCTTCAACTGAATAACGGCAAAATTTTAAATATGCAAAAGACAAAGCAGGGTTTTCGAATCGATAATAACTCCACCGTGACGCTATTTGCGTTTTTTACGCCGTGGTGCGACGCCTGCGCCGTGCAGGTAAGCGCGCTAAATGCCGCCAAACAAGCCTACTCCGGCAAGCTTGACATAATCGGCGTAATGATCGGTGACGCAAATTTAGACGATGCAAAAACCTATGCAAGCGCGCACGAGGTAAATTACGCGATCGCTTACGGCGAAGGAACGGATTTTTTTACAAAAGCGTTAGGCGGCATAAACGAAGTGCCGTATATGGCGATATACGACGAAAAGGGCGAGTTTAGCGCGCAGTATTTCGGGCTGATGCCGGAAGAAATTTTAATGACCGAATTGGAGAAAATTTTCTGATGTTCGAATTTTTTAAAAAAGGGCTTAGCAAGACCATAGACGCGATGCGGGGTGCGAAAAGCGAAGATAAAATTTCAAAAGAAATTCTAGAAGAGATGCTACTTGAAGCCGACGTAGGCTACGAGCTTGTAGAAGAGATTTTAGAAAAACTTCCCGCAAAAAAGCTAGTTGCCAAAGATGATCTTAAGGGCGTTTTGAAGAACTATTTCGATTACGAGATCGCTAAAGCCGCAGATGAGAAGCCCTTCGTAGAGCTCATCATCGGCGTAAACGGCGCGGGCAAAACTACAACAACCGCAAAGCTTGCAAATTTATATAAAAATAGCGGCGAAAGCGTGATTTTAGGCGCATGCGATACCTTTCGCGCGGGCGCGGTCGAGCAGCTGCGCAGATGGGCGCAGATTCTAAATTTACCGATCGTAGCGACCGCGCAGGGGCACGATCCCGCAGCCGTGGCGTTTGACACCGTAAGCTCGGCAAGTGCCAAAAATATCGATCGCGTCCTGATCGACACCGCCGGGCGCCTGCAAAATCAGAAAAATTTAGCCGCGGAGTTAGAGAAGATCGTGCGCATATGTGACCGCGCAAAAAGCGGCGCACCGCACCGCAAGATCATCGTGCTCGACGCCACTCAGGGCAATCACAGCGTCGCGCAAGCCAGAGCGTTCAACGAGATCGTAAAGCTCGACGGCATCATCATCACAAAGCTCGACGGCACGCCCAAAGGCGGCGCACTTTTCGCCATAGCGCGCGAGCTGCGGCTGCCGATACTTTTCGTCGGCGTGGGCGAGCGAATGGAGGATTTGGCGGAATTTAACTCGGATGAGTTCGTAGAGACGCTGGTGGATGGGATTTACGCCTAAGTCTCGCGTCTGCGTAAATTTACATATTCTCGCCGAACAAGCTTAAATTTTACGCGCCGAAATGCTCGGCAAATTTTGCCGCTCGATTATCTTAGAATAAATTTTTACTTATAATTTTACGATTTTCGTTTAGAATTTTGCAAAATTCTCGCTCACTGCATAAAAACGCGTCCGCCCGCGTCCATTCGCACCAAAATACGTAAAATCCCTCCGCCATCAGTAAAGCAGCGCGCTTATAAGAATTCCTCAATGATTTTGAGCTGTTTAAATTTTACGGTTATCCTCTGTCCGCTCGCAAAGATAAAATCATACTCGCAAACGCTTTCCCGCTTTAGCGAAAATTGATGAACTATCAGATCGTTGTTTTTAAAGCTCTTATCGTCCGTTTTAAAGCGGACGGCTAGGACGTTTTTGAAAATAAATTTAAAATTTCTATCTCGGTGGGGAGATAAAAATTTCATCGTTAATTTATCTTCGTTTTTTAAAATAGCGAATTTAAATTCAGTCAAAACGGCGTCGTGAAGGGTTTCTTTCGTATTAAATAGATACCTTTTTGGATCCAATATAAACTGCCTGATGGGCTTTGCTATTTCGTTTTCATTCTTGCGAAGCGACTTAAAATAATCGTCAAAATACCAAATACCGCCCTTTCTTTTTATTTTCGCCGTGATCATTCATCTGTCCATTTGCGTTTTTCTTAAATTTTACTCACGTGCACTGCATAAAAAACGCGCTCACCCGCGTCCGCTCGCACCAAAATACATATAAAATCCCGCCGCTGCCGAAATATACCTCGCCGCCTTGCTCGCGGCTCGGAAGCTCGCTATCAAGCTGCATCAAAAACTCCATTTTCTCGCCGCATATCGGACACGTCGGCACCAAGACACCCTGTATCCATGATGGCTCGCCGCCGATGCGCGCGAGGTTTTGCCTGCTGTTTGACATCCCCCAGTCCTGAGCCGCCCAGCGCGCCGGCGTAGGCGCAAGTACTACTTCGCACTCCTTTATCGGTTCGTCAAATGCGTATTCGACCTGCGTCCTTTCGCCGATACGCCGCGGCATACCCTGCGCGTCGTGTTCGTAAAAGACTATCTCGCCTTCGTTTACCTCTCTAACGTGAGCGGCGAGGATTAGGCGCGGCAGCGATCGCACGGGCAAGTCACGAGGTAGCGGATCAAGCATGATGAGATGAAATAGCGGATTTTGCGCATCGCCGTCCGCTTCATCCAAAACCCCGCCGAGCTTATATCCTGCCTCGCCGCCCTCAAACCGCCAGGTCGGATGGTACTTTGCCAGATGCGGCGCATAGGGCGCGCCGAAGTAGCCGCGCGGAAAGATTATGTGATACACGCGCTGCCCGCAGTATCTTTTGAGCCTGAATTTCTCGCCGCCAAAGCAAATTTCATCGTTCGGCGCTTTTTGTGATTTATCGGAGTCGGCTTCGTTTGCGTTAAATTTAGCGGTACATTCGGTCGTATCCGCTTTAAAATTTTCGCTCGTTTGGGTTTGTTTGGCGTTGCCGTGTTTGAGCGTATCTGTTTTTAAAATTTCATCCGCCACCGCTTGAGCTGCGCCGTCTGCGTCAAATTTAGATCGCTCAAAAGTAAATCCCACGGCCTCCAGCCAGTAGCCGATATATTCAAGTAGGTCGCACGGGCGATCGAAAAAATCCTCCGCAAGCGCGAGCTCGCAGGCAAATTTTATATTTTGCGGATCGCGGGTTTGCAGCAGGCAGCTAAAAATTTTTTGCCGCTCATCCCTGCTCGTCCGCGGATCCGCAAGCTTCTCACGCCAGATTTGTGAGCTATCGTAGCTAAGCTCGCGCCACGGATACTCCGCGTAATACGCGCTCTCGTTCGGCTGCAATTTAAAAAGCTCGCCAAGATACGGGTGCAAAAACGGCGCGAACTCAAGACTTGCCGCGGCGATGACCTCTTCGGCGTTTTTCCAGCGCGCGCTCTTTTCATCTCTGCCGCGTTGCCGCGCATTTTCGCTTGCGCTTTCGTCCGCCCGCGCATTCTCTCCCGTCTGTGCCGCGCTTTTGCTCTGCTGCGTTTCGCGCCCCTGCGCCGCCTCTTCGCGTAAAATTTCAACCGCCGTAGCGATCAAAGCTTTAAAATCCTCCTCGCCCACGTAGCCCATAGCGTCCTTTAGCAGCGTGCCGCCCTCTTGCCACCCGCACAGCAGGCTGTCCGCTAGCGTAAAATACGCCGCCGCATCACCTTGCAGCTGCCAAAACCGCTCGTATAAACCGGGCACCCTAAAGCCGTCACGTTCGAAATCTCGCGCCAGATTTAGCGCCTCATCCCGCTTATCCATCTTATTTCCTTTTGCAATTTTATTTTGATAATTTTATCGTAAATTTAAGTTAAATTTTGAAGGCGGCTTATTTTATATGTCGAAATTCTATGGAAAAATATGGGAGATTAAATTCGGCGGCGAATTAAATTTTAAAAGTACGCCGAGCCTCGTAGAGCCCGGCTAAATTTTAAAATAGCTCTTAAATTTAGAAGCTATCGTCTCTTTTTTCAAAGATCAGATGCAGCACGTAGGTCACGGCGAAGGTCACTGTGCTAGGCACTATCCAGCCGAGCATCGAGTCGTAAAACGGCATTTTCTTTACGATAAACGTAACAAGCGGCACCGAAATCCCCAAAATATCAAGCCCGTTTATGACGCCCTCGACTACGCAGACATAGACGCAGGCGCGGTAAATCAGCTTGCTTGAATCGATCCACGGGTTGATCAGCGAGAGGATTATCAGCATGATCGAGATCGGATAGATGGCGACGAGAACCGGGATGGAGCCTTTGATGATGGTCGTAAGGCCGAAATTTGCGACTCCAAAGCCGATCACGCACCAAGCGATCGCCCAAGTTTTGTATTTGATCTTACCTTTCGTAAGCTCCTCAAAGTATTCGCTAGCCGAGCTTATAAGACCCAGCGTCGTGGTGATGCAGGCTAGGAAAAATGCGCTGCCTAGGATCACTACGCCCACTCTTCCGAAGTAATGATCGCTTACTCGCGACAGAAGCTCCGCTCCGTTGATATTCGGCGTATCCTTGAAAAGCTCCGCAGAAGTCGCGCCCAGATAGCCCAGCATAAAATATATCGTCATCAGTATGACGCCCGACATCATTCCCGCCTTTATCGTAGAGGTGACGAGGTGCTTCTCGTCGCTAACGCCGGTTGCTTTAATGGCGTTAATTACGATGATGCCGAATGCTAGCGACGCAAGCGCGTCCATCGTCTGATAGCCCTCTACGAAGCCCTTTGCTGCGGCGTGATCAACGTACTCGCCGCTAGGGGCGACGAAGCTTCCGATCGGAAACAAAAATCCCGCGCCGAAAAGCAGCAAAATAAGCGCCAAAAGTATCGGCGTGAGGTATTTTCCGAGCAGATCGACGAGCTTTGAAGGGTTCATACAGATGTAATAGTTCAGCGCAAAATATGCGGCAGAATAAACAAATAGCCAAATTTGAAGGCGCTCTTCCGCAATAAAAGGCTTAATTGCGATATCAAAAGGCATATTCGCCGCGCGCGGTATCGCAAAAAGCGGCCCGATCGTAAGATATAAAAGTGCGGTAAAAACGATCGCAAACACCGGATCTATGCGGCGCACCAGGCTCTGAAGCCCCTTAGCGCGCGCAATGCCTGCGACGCCGAGAACCGGCAGAAGCACCGCCGTAGCGCAAAAAAACATTATCGCGACATAAAAATTCTGTCCGGAATCCTTGCCTAAGCCCGGCGGAAAAATAAAATTTCCCGCACCGAAAAACATCGCAAATAGCGTAAGCGATATCGTCAAAAACTGGCTTCTACTAAGCTTGCCCTTCATCTTAAACCTTCTTTAAATAAAGTGAAATTTGTATTATAGTTATAAATGTTTAAAACATATTTAAATTTAGCTCAAATTTAGCCACAAATCCTCCGTCTCGTGATTTTTGATCCCGCAAACAGCGCACGAGGCAGCTAAAATTTTAAAAATTTTAAGTATAATTTCGCGAAATTCAAGGCTAAATTTAGACAAAATGAGCGAGGGATAAAGATGGCGAAGATTAAAACTACGATTTTTGAGTGCCAGCACTGCGGCAATCAGCAAAGCAGATGGCTTGGCAGATGCCCCGACTGCGGCGCATTCGATAGCTTCGTCGAGCTCAAGCCCGCTCAGATCAAAGCGCTAAAAGAGATCGAGGGTGAGCTTGCCCGCGCCTCATCCGCAAGCGCCAAAGCGATCAGCGAGATAGAAATCGAGCAAATTTCGCGCATCGACACCAAGGATAGCGAGCTAAATTTAGTCCTCGGAGGCGGCGTCGTGGAGGGTTCGCTCGTGCTAATCGGCGGCAGCCCCGGCATCGGAAAATCCACGCTGCTGCTTAAGATCGCGGCAAATTTAGCAAGCGGCGGTCGCGCCGTGCTTTACGTAAGCGGCGAGGAAAGCGCCAGCCAGATCAAAATGCGCGCGCAGCGGCTGGGCGCGATAAGCGAGCAGCTGTTTCTACTCACCGAGATAAGCTTAAGCGCCGTGTTTGAAGAGGTCGAGCGCAGGGATTATAAGTTTATCGTCATCGACAGCATCCAGACGCTTTTTAGCGACAAGGCCCCCTCTGCGCCGGGCTCGATCACGCAGGTCCGCGAGATCACGTTTGAGCTGATGCGACTTGCCAAAGCGCGCGGGATTTCGATCTTCATCATCGGCCACATCACTAAAGAGGGCTCGATCGCAGGCCCGCGCATACTAGAGCATATGGTGGACGTGGTGCTGTATTTCGAGGGCGATGCGAGCAAGCAGCTTAGAATTTTGCGCGGTTTTAAAAACCGCTTCGGGGCTACGAGCGAGGTGGGGATTTTCGAGATGGGGCCGCACGGGCTCGTAAGCGCAAAGGACGTCGCGAGTAAATTTTTCACGCGCGGCAAGGCGGTAAGCGGCTCGGCGATCACGATCACGATGGAGGGTACGCGCGCGCTCGTCGTGGAGATCCAGGCGCTCGTGTGCGAGAGCGGCTACCCGAAGCGCAGCGCTACGGGCTTTGATAAAAACCGCCTGGATATGCTTCTGGCGCTGCTTGATCGCAAGCTTGAGATCGGGCTTGGCGGATACGACGTCTTCGTAAACGTAAGCGGCGGCGTAAAAATCACTGAAACTGCGTGCGATCTCGCCGTCGTTGCGGCGATCGTAAGCAGCTTCAAAAACCGCCCGATCAGTAAAGAGAGCGTCTTCATCGGCGAGGTGAGCCTAAACGGCGAGATTAGAGAGATCTTTAACCTCGATGCGCGCCTGAAAGAAGCCGCGATGCAGAAATTTAAAAACGCGATCGTCCCGATGAAGCCGCAAAACGCGCAGGGACTTAAAATTTTTCACGCTACTGAGATCACGCAAATTTTAGATTGGATGTGAAGCGGCGCGCTTCTTAGCTTCGGTTTAGCAGAGGGCGCGGGCAGGCGAAAATGAACTTTGAGCGGCAAATGGTGCGTTGCTTTTGCATGGGCGCGGCGAGGGGCGCAAGTGCGCCGCTTTTTGCATGGCTCACAAGCAAGCGCAAATGAGCTTGATCGCTAAGGCGCGATTTTTGGAATTTCACGTATCGTAGCGGCTCAAAAATTCGTTTGAGATTTAAAACAGCTCGGCGACGGTGCGGTTAAAATTTAATCATTCGCGGCGCATCCTAGTAAGCAAGATAGGCGCTTTGCAGCATAAATTTTAAAATTTTGCCACAATGCGGCGCAAAGCCGAGCGCGTCGGGCCCTTGCGTCGCACAAAATTCTATCGTGACGCACAGGACGTATCGCATAGGGCTAAGAGCCGGTAAAATTTTAGCAGTGCTAAGCTCTCATGCGCGGACGCGACGCGGATACCGCAAGCAAAGTATCGCGCGCCGAGCCGAATGGGCGCCGCCGTAGCACGTCGCAACCCGAAAAGGCTTGCTAGCAAGACGCTGTGCAAGCCAAAGCGCGCAGGTCCGCCTCACGTAGCCAAAAGACAAAGCCCGAGAGGCGGCAAGATAGCAACCAGCGAGAGCGCGATGAAATTTTAACGCAGACCGCATAAGCTGTCGGCAAAGCCTAATTCTACGGACAGGTTCCGCGGATAAAATTTTGCAAATCTAGCGTGGATAAAATTTTATAAATTTAAACGGAAAGGTGCGTATGAGCCCAAATGTAATCGTTAAATTCGTCATTTTGTTTTTCATCAGGGCGCAAAGCTTAAACGTCAAATTTAGCAGGCTCGACGCCGTCGTATCGCGCGCTTACGCCAAATACGGGGTGCTGTTTAAGCTAAGCGTGCCGCTACTTGCAGCAGCATCGGTATTTGCGCTGTTTAACCTATACGATTTTGCCAAAGCAAACTACGCGCTCACGATCTTTTTGCTCGCTTTAGGCGCGCCTCTGCTTACGTATAGCTTTTTTAAGGCGATAAAATCGGCGATGACCTTCGCGCTATTTGTGATCCCCTTTGCGGCGGTGTTTGCGATCATCGCGGTGACGGGCGCACAGAAGCTTGATAACTCGCTAAATTTCAACATCGTTTTTCCGCTATTTTTCACCCTCGTGTGGTTTGCGATGTCGGTGATCGCAGATGAGGACGTAGCGCAGATCATGAATAAGATCGTATCGAAGCTCTCGACGCTTTTCGTGACGATTTTCATCCTTTACAACTACGAGGCGTTGCATGGGATTTTAACCGCAAGTGCGGGAGGGTATCGAGCGAGCAGCGACGAGCTAAACGCGCTTGATCTTGTATTTATGACGATTAGATTTTTCACGCTGCCTTCGATTTTTACGTTGATGATTTTTGAGATTAAGGATTATCTTTTTACGAGATACGACGCGTTCGTGCAGGCTCAGCAGGAGCGCATGCAGGATTTAAAAAATTCCAAGGGCTCGGAGTAAAATTTAAAGCTTAGCTCGATCTAATTTTGCGCGCCTTAAATGCTCGCAAATACTAAATATTGCGACCGCCGTGTGAATACTGAGCTTCGGCGCGGCGGCGGGACTAATAAAATTTGAAATGAGATTTTTAGGACAAAATTTTGAGATGGAATTTTAATGATGCACCGGTTATGCGCGGGTTAGAATTTAAAGCCGAAAGCTTCAAATCCACGCCCTGCGTTAAATTTAAAATTCTAAAAGAAGCTGTATATGTCGTCTAAAAGGAAGTACTTTTTATCGACGGTACCTTTGTAGAAAGGCTCGAAAGTATCGTTATACGCTTTTTTGAAAAAGCCCTCTTTGCTAAGCGAAATGAGCGCTTGATTGACGGCTTCTGCGAGATCTGCGTTGCCTTTTTGCATCGCGATGCCTAAAAATACGTTCTCGCCAAGACTTTTGATATTAACCTCGACGCTAGGATCTGCGACCGGATAGACCATCACAAATAGATTATCGTCGCACGCGCCGTCGATCTCGCCGCTCTTTAACCGCTTGTAGCAATCGGAGGAATTTTTGCAATACACTAGATTGTAGCCGCCGTCCTTTTGCATAAACGCTTCGCCCGTCGAGCCGCGGATGACGCCTACTTTCCTACCTCGCAGATCGCTCATTTTTTGGATATTGTCGCTTTTTCTGGTTAAAACTCCGGAATTTACCGAAAGATAGGGCATCGAAAACTCATAATTTTTCTTTCTCTCCTCAGTAACGCTCGCAGCCGCGATAAGCATATCCGCCTGATTATTTTGAATGGACGGAAAGCGCGCTTGCGCTGATACCGGTATGAGCTCGATCCTGCCGCCGGTATCGCCTAAAATTTTGCCTCCGATTGCATTAGCAAGCTCTACGTCAAAGCCCTCAAATCCATTATCCGTAACTCTACTAAATGGAGGCTCATTTTCATAAACGGCGATACGAATGACTTTACTCTGCTTTATTTGGCTTAAAGAATTCGCAAGCGCAAAGATGCAAGATAAAACAATTAAAAACAGTGATTTTTTCATTTCAAATTCCTTTTTTATTAAAAAAAGCTGTAAAGATCGTCGAGTAAGAAGTATTTTTTATCGACGGTGCCTTTATAGAAGGATTCGAAAGTATCCTCGTAAGCCTTTTTGAAAAAGCCCTCTTTGCTGAGCGCAATCAAGCCTTTATTGATCGCTTCTAGCAGCTCCGCGTTACCCTTTTGCACCGCGACGCCTAAGAATACATTATCGCCTAAATTTTTGATATTGACTTCGACTGCAGGATCTACGATCGGATAGACCATAACAAAAAGGTTGTTGTTACAATATCCGTCGATCTCGCCACTTTTTAATCTCCTGTAGCAATCGACCGAATCGTTGCAGTAGGAAACATTATAACCGCCGTCTTTTTTGATATACGCCTCGCCGGTAGTCTTGCGGATGATACCGATCTTTTTACCCATCAGATCGCCTATTTTGTGAATATTTGAGTCTTTTTTCGTTAAAATTCCCAAATTCACCGTAAAATACGGCATCGAGAAATCCACGCTTCCCTTACGCTCTTCAGTGATACTTGCAGCCGCGATTATCATATCGGCTTGGTTGTTTTGCAGCATCGGAAAGCGCACTTCGTTCGTTACCGGGATGAGCTCGATGCGGCCGCCGGCGGAACCGAAAATTTTACTAGCCAAGGCGTTGGCAAGCTCGACTTCAAAGCCCTCGAAGCCCTTTTCAGCGGACTTACTAAAAGGCGGCTCGTTTTCATAAACGCCCACTCTGATAACCTTGCTTTGTTTGATCTCGCTTAAGGAATTCGCGAAAACAAAGATCGCCGACAATAGAATAAGAAAAAATGACTTTTTCATAATTTCCTCCTTGAATTTTAAATTTTTCGTAATTGTAATGTAAATTTTCTTAAAATTTCATTTTACCAGAACCGAAATTATTCCCTAAATTGCGAGCTTAGCGATAAAATCTCGCAACTAAAATTTCTAAGCATAATGATAGAGGCTTTTTAAATTTTGCTACCTTGCACCAAGCTCCGCCCGCTCTCATTAAATTTTAGCGCTTCGCTATAAAATTCTGTGCGTCTATTAGTGCCGCAAAAATAGCACGCCGCTGCGAAATTCTACGGAATTTCATAAATTTCATAACGGCGCGTTAGTAAAATTTACAATCCAAACCCAAGCTCGAAAAGTCGGACAAAATAGCAAGGCTATACGAGCCTTTTAAATTTTACCTGGCGAGAGCACACAGCTATGCTTACTGCAAGCAAATGCAGGCGAGCCGTACCGCTATGCCCGCCTAAAATAAGCTATAAAGATCATCCAACAAGAAATATTTTTTCTCCGCAGTGCCCTTATAATACGGCTCGATCACCTCATCATAGGTCTTTTTCATAAAGCCGTCTTTGCTAAGCTTGATTAACTCGCCGTTCAAGAACTCGAGCAGATCCTTATTGCCCTTAGAAACCGCAATACCCAAGAAATCTGAAACGCCTAAATTCTTAATATTTACTTCAGTATCGCTATCTACGACCGCGTAAGCAAGAACTAATAAATTATCGTGTGCAAAGCCCGCACCCTTGCCCTCTTTTAGAATTTTATAGCATTCGTGTGCGGTAGCACAATTTATGATTTCAAAACCTTCTTTTTTAAAATATGCCTCGCCCGTAGTTCCGCTTTCTGCAATGATCGGTTTACCGTGTAAATCAGACATAGTTTTGATCTTATCGCCCTTGCGGGTTAGCACGCCGATATTTACTGCGAAATACGGCGTCGTAAAATCAACCACCTGCTTACGCTCATTTGTGATCGTAAAAGTCGCAAGTACCATATCTACTTTATTCTCTTCCAACGCTTTTAAACGCTCACTAGCCTTTACGGGCACAAATTCCACCTTGCCCGCCTTGCCGCCAAATATATCTTTTGATAGCGCCTCGGCTAGGGTCACCTCAAATCCTTGAAATTTGCCGTCTTCAAATTTACTAAAAGGTGGTTGCGCCTCAAATACGCCTACGCGCACACTGCCCGATTGCCTAATCTCAGATAGGGTATTTGCCACTACACTACTTGTAAATAGCAATAAAATTCCCAAAATTATCTTTTTCATATCGTTCCTTTAATTACAATGATTAGCCTAGCCACGCATCTGCGTCGCTTCGGCAAGCCCTCTTAAGCCGGTCGTATATTATTCGCTCACTTCTCCTTTTGACATTTTTTAAAATTTCTTTACCTTTGAAATTTTGCGGCGCATTTTACGCAAATTTCATTTAAAATACATTTAACCTGCGCCGTGATTTAGATCCCAATCGATCTCTCCCAGACCGTGCGCGCGCAGATATTCGTTGCATCTGCTAAAATGCCTGCAGCCAAAAAACGCCCCTCCTGCAAGCGGGCTAGGATGCGCGGCGGTTAAAATGAGATGCCTCTGCGCATCGATCAGCGCCGATTTGGCTTTGGCGAAATTTCCCCACAGCATAAAGACCAAATTTTGCCGCCTCGCGCTTAAAATTTTAATCACGGCGTCGGTAAAAATTTGCCAGCCGAAGCCGCTGTGCGAGTTCGCGCGGTTCGCGCCCACGCTAAGGCTCGCATTAAGAAGCAGCACGCCCTGCTTCGCCCAGTAGCTCAGATCACCGCTTTCAGGCTCGCTGATACCCAGATCGCTCTTAATCTCTTTGTAGATATTTACGAGGCTGGGTGGAATTCGCACGCCGCGCGGCACCGAAAAGCTAAGCCCCATCGCCTGATGCGCGCCATGGTAGGGATCCTGCCCCAAAATCACCGCGCGCACCCGCTCAAACGGAGTGAGATTGAAGGCATTAAAGATCAAATTTCCCGGCGGATAGACGATCTCTCGCGCCTTTGCAGCGAGCAGGTTTTCTTTGATCTTCGCAAAATACTCGCTTAAAAATTCCTCCCTAAGCGCCTCTTTCCAGCCGCTCTCGATCCTCACGTCGTCTAAGTTTATCTGCATACCGGTCCTTTAAGCTTTAATGAATTAACGCCATGATTTTACAATAAATTTTAAAAATAGTCTCGCTCGCACGCGCCGCTGCAATCAAAGGCGGATCGCACGCGCCGCAACCGATCCCGCCAATCTATAGGCGCAGCTACACAATCACGATCAAAAGCGCCATAAATAGCAGCATGGCGATCGTTTTTTTATCATCGTTAAGCAAGCTCTGCGGATAAAAAGCAAACAAAATCGCGTAGGCAAAAAGCGCGATTGCGAACTCCCACGGGTTATTATCTCTAAATTTCAACCTATAAATGATCGCTGCTACAAAAGATATATGCGAAAGCAGCGATAAAATTTGAGCCGGTTTCATTCTGCCTTTGTGATCTCCTATTTTATGTAAAACCCATTATATCGTTATTTTATCTACTTCGATAAACGTCCGTAAGACTAAAGTCCAATCTTTCAAATCTTTAAATTTTATCCTAAAGGCTTTTAAATTTAGTTCGCAACGTTATATTAAATCGGTCGTAAGTAAATTTAGCGCGCACTATTAATACCCCATTTTATTTATTTGAATTATATTAAGTTCCGGATAAAAAATAACCTCGTGATCATAATCGCTCGGTTGTCCCGATTCGTGCTCTTTTTTGTGCCATATTCGCCTTTTATCATTCACTATTGCCGTTATATTTAAATTTTTGATTGAACCATATATCAAATACTCCCGACTGCCGGCATAATAATAAGACGGCATCGCCCACGATAGTTTAAATTCATGCAAATTTGTAGTTTCAGCTATGCAGTCAGACTCGGAAACAAACTCGTAGCCCTCTTGCAACATTTTTTGTTGCGTCAAAGTAAAGGGCTTATCCGCCTTTATAAAATGCGCGTAACAGATACAAGTCTGTATTTTTTCACTACACGATAAAGGAGGACTTTTTTTGCGATAAATGAGCAAAGTTTCTCCCTTCATATTTGTTAAGGCTTCAAATTTAGCCAAATTTTTATTTTCTATATATGAAAAATCCGTATTAAGGGGTGAAAATAGAAAGGCTATAAATAAAACAAACAATATCAATGCCGCAAACGATAATATCAATGATGCGAGTATGGCGATCTTGATGACTTTCCACAATGTTTTTAATATTTTTATTGCTTGCATTACATCCGCCCTCCTCTCTATTTTATAAATTTACTGCGGTATTTATAAACCGCACCGCCGATCTTAGCGGCTTTAAAATTTCATCGCACAGGCTTGCTTCTAAGGCCGTAATACGGATAATCCATCGCCGCAGCGGCAGCCTCTCGCGCAGAGGCGCCTGCGAATTTTTCGATCACGCAAAGTCCAAGCTCGATAGAGCTGCTCACGCCGCCAGCAGTGATGATCTCGCCTCCTTCTGGCAGGCTTTCGCGCACGAGCCGCTCGTGCACCACGTCCGCGCAGTAAGGCGCCAGCAGATCGTAGCAAAACGGATGCGTAGTCGCGCGTCTACCTCGCAAAAACCCCGCCGCGCCCAGAAGTAGCGAACCGGTGCAAACGCTAAACTTATACTTCGCATCGCGCGCGGTCGCGAGCCACGAGATGAAGCTCGCATCGTCTTTAAGGCGGCGCGTCGCCATACCGCCGGGCACAAAAACCGCATCAAAGCCGCCTAGATCCGTCGTGATCTCGCCCGCATCGATCGTAAGGCCGCCGCTGTCCGAAACCTGCCGCTCGCGCGAGCAAAACCTCATCTCAAACTGCGGGCGGACGGCTTTGAGCCTTAACATACAATCGTAAAATCCCACAAAATCGAGGTGCGTCTGTCCGTTAAACATCACAAGCGCTAGATTTTTCATGATCCATCCTTTAAAGTTATAGCTCACCGTAGCAGTTTTCGGCTCGTCGCCGTTAAAATTTTCAGCGCTGCAGCCGCAACGAGCGTCTGTTTAAAACGCCCGTTTAAATTTAGCGACCGAATGCCCGCTCGGCTAAAATTTTAAAATTTCATTCTGTCGGGCAGCAGAAATTTTACCGCCCGCGAATGAAATTTCAGAAGCGGTTTAAATTTTGCGCGCCTTTTATTCCGCTTTACTCAGACCTGCAAAAGCCCGCACGCCCGCATAATGCAGCCTTTTTGAAACATTCTCAAATTCTAAATTCCAAATCCCCTCGTCGTATTTCCATTCAAACGGCGTTTTGTAATTCGTCCAAATTTCATACGCGCGTTCGTTTAGCCGCTCAATCAACGCAGAAATCCCTAAATCGCCGCCCGCTATCTCCATCATCAAATGCCAGTTATCCAAATCGGCGGAGTTTTCGGTGTGGATAGATTTTTCGCGCGGCAGATAATACACAAAATCGCCCGTATCAAAGGGAAATAAAGTATGACACAGCGCAATGCCGTAAATTTTTTGGGCAAATACGGTCGGAAGCTGCTCGTCCGAATAGCCGAAAGTTGAAACGTATAAAAAGCTGCGCAAAATGCCCGATAAATTTCTGCAAACTGGCGCAAAGGCGTATCTGCATGCCTGCTGCGTTAAGGCGCCGTTTCGAATAAAACTTATGGCGCTATCTATCTCTTTTCTTCTTGCTTGCACGTATTTTATCTTTTTAAATCGCCAGGCCTGCAAAAGCTGCAAAGAATTGTCGATAGCTCGCAAATGCTTGTCTCTTTTTTCATCCGCCGTGCCGTTTAGCTCTGCAATCCTTGCAGCAGCCTGCCTCCAAAATGGGATCAGGGTTTTTACCCATCCTAGGTAGCTAAGATAAAGCGTGTTCGGCTCCTCTTTTTCAAAAGCCGCTCTCATCTGCGTAAGTTTTATCATCGCAGCCCTCTTATATCAGAATTTTACTCCGCTCTACTCCTCGCCAGGCGTCTTCTCCCCGCTCGCCATGCAGCTTTGGAATATAAATTTATGCTCCTGCGGCAGCGCTTCGTAAATTTTACCCGCAAGCTCGCGGATCTCCCAAAGCGCGGCCTTGCTAGAGCGCAGAGCGAGGAAGTTTTGCAAGCTGCGAGCGTTTATGCTCCAGCTAAGCTCGCTCTTGTAGCACTCGGGCAGGCAGTATTTGGCGATATCAAGGCTAATAGGGGTTTGTAAGATTACGCGCAGATTTTCAAGAGCCGCGATACTTGCGTTATCGACCGCTTCGTTGCCGGTAAGCACGATGTATCGCGCGGCGTTTTCGAAATCCCCTTGCGCAAAGCTGCTCTCGCCGCGCAATTCTTTAAGAGTGTAGCGCGTGGATTTTACGCTAAGGCTTGCGAGGCGGTGGCGCGCCAGCTCCTGAAGCAGAGCGCGGGAGATACCGCTTATGTAGAAGTTGTAGTAGAGATGCTCAAGCGTGCTTGAGTGCTTGAGCTGGTTGCCGACGCGGTCTATTAGCGCTAGGTCTTTGGCGCCGCCGCAATCGCCGCGCTCAAAGCTCTGCCAGCATGTGCGAATTGCATTTGAACAGACCCAAAGCGGAGTGAAATTTAGAAGTTTGACTTGCATGTTTTGCCTTTGGTTTTGAAATTTTTGGATGATTTTAGCGTTTCGGGACTTAAAATTTAGCAGGACTTAGCATTTGTATTTTAAAATTTACATTCATCAAATTTACCTTGCACCGAGATACAAGGTAAATAAAATGAACTTGAGTATAAGGCATAAGAGGTATTTTAATATTGAGTTAATACTAAAATACTATTTTGTTCCCGAGAAAAACTTTTTATCCTCATTGAACTTATAAAAATCTTTAGCATTTTTACAATTTTTGTAGGCGTTGCTATTTTCGTTTAATTTATCAAAATCGCATTGTTTGAAAACTTTTTCCGCTTCATCGAGGTGCTTTTCATAATATTCCATAGATTTAACCTCGGTATTATCGCAACCTACTAATAAAACAGCGAGTGCAAGCCCCCCCAGAGGAACATTTTAGGATTTTTCATTTCATTCTCCTTATTTGAAATTTTACCCCGTATTTTACTACCCGTTTACTTTAAAAATTTTGAATTACTGCAATCCTATCCTGCGCGGCAAATAAATTTAACGAAACCAAAATACCGCCTTTAAGCTGGAATTTGCTAATATTGCGGCTAAAATTTTACAAAGGGCGGAAATGAACGATAAATTTACGCGCATCGGCTTCATCCTCGCAGTCGCAGGCAGTGCCGTGGGGCTCGGCAACGCGTGGAAATTCCCCACTTTAGTAGGCACCAACGGCGGCAGCGCATTTATCTTGCTATATCTTTTGCTGACGCTTTTGGTTAGCTTCGTGATTTTTTTAGCCGAGATCGTCATCGGCAGGCTAAGCGAAAGTGATCCGGTGCGCGCATTTGAAAAGCTCGCACCCTCATACAAAGGCGCATGGAAATACGCGGGATTTTTTATGATTAGTGCGCTTTTGATCTATGCTTTTTACAGCGTCGTAATGGGTTGGATCCTAAAATACGTGGTCTCAAGCGCTTTTTATCTGCCAAAAAGTATAGATGAAAGCGGCGCAGCGTTTAACGCACTTTTAGGTAGCGACTTTTTAAGCGTGGCGGTGTGCTTTACCATAGCGTCGGCGTTTTGCTTTTTCATCGTATCTAAAGGTGTCAAAAGCGGCATCGAGCGGCTGAATGTCTGGATGATGCCCGCGCTATTTATTTTGCTGGTTTTGATGCTAATTTACGCCGCGAGTTTCGATGGATTCGGACGTAGCGCAAAATTCTTGCTAGTGCCAGATTTTTCCAAGCTTAATAAGGATAGCGTTCTTTCGGCGCTAGGACTTGCGTTTTTTACGCTTTCGCTTGGCGTTACTACGATTATGACCTATGCTGCAAGCCTGCCTGCGCGCACTAATATCCTAACCTCAAGCATAAATATCGTCTGCATTAATGTCCTAATCGGCGTGATGATGGGACTTATCGTCTTTACTTTCATCTTTGAATTCGGCGGCGATCCCAAAGCGCAAGGCCCAGGGCTAGTGTTTGTCTCGCTGGTGGTACTTTTTTCAAAGCTCGGTGCGATCGGAAACATCCTAGCCTTTTTATTTTTCACCTCGCTATTATTTGCGGCGATTACTTCTGCAATTTCGATGCTGGAGCCTACGATTTATTATCTCGTAAACTCCCGCAAGCTAAGCCGCAAGCGCGCTTCGCTTTTAGTTTTTACCGTGACGTATGTTTTAGGGATATGCTGCATTTTGGGTTATTATGGGGACACGAGCGAGTATTTTAGCCTAGGTGGCAAGAGCTTTTTTGACGTGCTTGATTACCTGACCTCGAATATCTTAATGCCTCTTAGCGGCATAATTGTGGCGATTTTCGTAGGGTTCGTGATAAAAAAACGAGCCGTCGAAATTCTACTGCGCCCATATATGGGACGAATGGGCTTTAAGCTGTGGTATTTCGTGCTGCTGCGCTTCGTGGCGCCAGTCGCGATCGTAGTGATAGCGCTCAATCAGCTAAAAATTTTAAATTTTTAAATTTTGCAAAGCAGATGGATAACATGGATTTAAAATTTGGCGCTAAAGCAGTCCAAAAGCGACGGACAAAATTTCATAGCGAGATTACGACGATCCGTTAGTCTTGCGGCGATAGTTTAAAATTTTATGTTTAGATAGAGGAAGGTCAAAGTATATAGCGACAATCAACTTTCGGCGTGACCGCGCTAACCCGCGCGGCAACCTGCGCAAGACCGCGGCAAAGACGCCGTAGCGCAGCCGTGTCTAATCACGCTGTGGAATTTTAAAATTCTAAACCTAGACGGTCGGTGCGTAGCCGCCGCGATAGTTTATGACGTGGTCTATGCAATCTGCCGCAGAAGCGGCGCGTAAAATTTTGTGGTGACCCGCGCGAAATTGCGCTTGGAATTTTAAAATTTAGCACTAAAGCGGTCCAAAAATAGCGCGCCAAATTTCATAGCGAACTTGCGGCGATAGTTTGGAATTTTAAAATTCCGCGGCTTTAAAATTTAAAAAATCGGAGCGAAAATGAACGATAAATTTAGCAAAATCGGCTTCATACTTGCCGTCGCAGGCGGCGCGGTGGGGCTTGGCAACGCATGGAAATTCCCTACTCTCGTGGGTCAAAACGGCGGCAGCGCCTTCGTGCTTTTATACCTCGCACTCACGCTGGGCGTGGGCTTTAGCATATTCCTAGCCGAGATGGCGCTGGGCAGGCTAAGCGGGAGGGATCTGCCGAGCGCGTACGAGACGCTGGCGCCGCGCGGCGGACGAAAATGGCGCGCGGGAGGCGTTTTCATCGCGGGCGGCATGCTGGTACTGTCGTTTTACCTCGTGATCCTCGGCTGGGTGATCCGCTATATCTTTTTGGGCTTTTCTCCGCTGCCCGCAACCGCCGAGGAAGCGGGCGCCGTCTTTGACGATCTCATCTCGCATTCGCTAACCACGAGCCTAGGCTTTTACGCGCTTGCGCTCGTGCTGACGCTATCCGTCGTCGCGCGCGGCATCAAAAGCGGTATCGAGCGGCTAAACGTCGTGATGATGCCGCTGCTTTTCGTGCTGCTGCTCGCGATGCTTGCGTATGCGTGCACGATGCAGGGCTTCGGCGCGGCGGCGAAATTTCTTTTCTACCCAGACTTCGGTAAAATCACCGTTAACTCCGTCCTCGCCGCGCTCGGACTCGCGCTCTTTACCCTATGCGTAGGCGTCGGCTGTATCGCGGCATACGCGGCGTCGCTTAGCGAGGGGGTGCGGCTCGTGCGAAGCTCGGTAAACATCGTATTTATCAACATCGCGATCGGGCTGATGATGGGGCTCATCGTATTTACTTTCATCTTCGAATTCCGCGCCGATCCCGCGCAGGGTGCGGGGCTTGTATTCGTATCGCTCACTACGATGTTTGCAAAAATGGGGCTAGCGGGACAGGTGCTTGAAGTTGCGTTTTTCGTCTCGCTCTTTTTCGCAGGGATCACGAGCGCGGTTTCGATGATCGAGCCCTTCGTCTTCTATCTCATCGGCAGGTTTAAAATTTCGCGCCTGCGCGCAGTCTGCATCTCGGGGTGCGTCATAGCGGTACTAGGCGCATGCTCGCTGCTATCGATGCACGCGGATTATGCGAGCAAGCTTAAGTTTTTCGGCGCGAGCTTTTTTGACTGTTTGGACTTCGTAAGCTCAAATGTCATGCTGCCCCTCGGCGCGCTGACCTCGGCGATATTTGTGGGCTTTGTGATGGATGCGCAGCGCCTGCGCGGGCTTTTCGGCGCCGATATGGGCGAACTGGGATTTAAAATTTGGTACTTTTCGCTGCGCTTCGTAGCGCCCGTCGCGATCGTGATCATAATGACAAATCTGCTATTTTTCGGCGGGAAGTAGGAAGCGATTTTATTAAATTTAAAGGCGGAAGAGTTTAAATTTAGACTCGTTTCGGGCAAGTTTAAATTTAAAGGGCCGCTTAATATTGTAGCCCGTTAGGCTCGTATTTTAACTAGTGTTTTGCTAAAGGAGCAAATTTTGAAAGCGCTTAAATTTCTATCCAAAGCCCTAATCGCCGCGCTCGGCGTTTGTGTAATCGTCGGCGCGCTTAATTACAGCGGGTTTAGCTTCAGCGATCTAAAATGGCTTAGTAAAGATGAGATGGTACAAAATTTCGTACAGGAAGAATTTAATGATTGCGTATATTACCATTATGATACATTTTATGCTCCTGATAAAAATTTAAGCTTCAATGAACTTATTTATACATTAGACAAAATATTTAAAAAGCATATGGATACTAAGACTTTTAGCCTATTTGATGATTTAAACTCAACTATTGGTTTAAATAAAATTACGAATAAAATAATATCAAATAAAACCGCTCCTTGGAATTTTGTCGATTTTGTCCATCATCATACAGATAGAAATGTTGATATAAATGGCAACTACTCATATACGCCATTTGAAGGTAATAAAAAGATAAACTATGATCTCAATCAAACCCTTATATTTACTTGCAAAGGTGGTATGTATGGTTCCGATAGCTTTAGTATAAAAGAATGCAAAAATATTACCTTTTTTGAAAGAGCGCTAGGAAAGAATAGATATTGCATATATTATGAGGGGATTAAGTATATGAGCTATAAGTTTCAACCATCTGAAAAGACAAAAAATCCAGATTACGAATTTGATATGGTTCATAACCGCATAAACCAATATTTGCAAGGCGTTAAAGAATGTGTGCCGTATAGTAATACCAACTTTATACACTCGTGCGAATTTTATATAGATAACCACGGAAACAGGTATTACGGGAATTTTTATCTGATATATAGTTTAATAAAAACGATGTTTTTATCTTAACCGATAATTTAGAAATAATAAAACATCCCAGCTCCGTGCATAGCAAAGCGCAAAATTCCTCATAAAATTTTACGCTTTACATCTTGCGAATGGATTTTTACCAAAGTAAAATTCTGTCGAGCGGCGCCGCACCTCGTGCTACGAGCGCAAAACGTTTAGTAAATATCGCAATAAATTTAAACTTGTCATGATGAAATTTGAAAGAAAAGACGCGGCGCCTTCAAAGCGTATACGAAGCTACGTGGCGGTACTTGCGGCAAGCGGTGTAAGCCATGCCGCTAAATTTGAAGCGAAATTTCAGAATAAGGCTAAATTTAAGAAATTTAGCCGTTCATTATCGATAGCAGCTCGGTGTTGTCTTTGGTTTTTAGCATCTTGGCGTATAAAAATTTCAGCGCCTCGACGTCGTCCATCGTCGAGATCGCCGAGCGCAACGCCCAGATCTTTTGCAAATTTTCGCTACCTTGTAAAAGCTCCTCTTTGCGCGTGCCGGACTTGGTGATATTGATCGCGGGGTAAATTCTGCGATCCGAGATATTGCGATCGAGGATGATCTCGCTGTTGCCCGTGCCTTTGAACTCCTCGAAGATCACGTCATCCATACGCGAGCCGGTCTCGATGAGCGCGGTAGCGACGATGGTGAGCGAGCCGCCGTTTTCGATGTTTCGCGCTGCACCGAAGAAGCGCTTCGGCTTGTGCAGGGCGTTTGCGTCCACGCCGCCGCTTAGGACTTTGCCGCTGCTAGGCGTGACGGTGTTGTAAGCGCGCGCAAGGCGGGTGATGCTATCAAGCAGGATGACGACGTCCTTGCCGTTTTCGACAGCGCGTTTTGCCTTTTCAATGACGAGCTCGGCGACGCGAACGTGGTTAAACGCAGGCTGATCGAAGGTCGAGCTAAACACCTCGCCGCGCACGCTGCGCTCCATATCGGTGACCTCCTCGGGGCGCTCGTCGACTAGCAGTACCAAAAGCTCGACCTCGGGGTGATTGCGCGTAATGCCGTTGGCAAGCTCCTTCATAAGCTCCGTCTTACCGCTACGCGGAGGCGCCGTGATGAGCCCGCGCTGCCCCTTGCCGATCGGGGTGAAAAGATCGAGTACGCGACCGGTAAGGCGCATAGGATCATATTCGAGCTTGAGCTTTTCGGTCGGAAAAAGCGGTGTGAGATTGTCAAATAGCGGACGCTCTCTGGCCTCTTGGATCGATTTATAATTGATCGCCTCGATCTTTAAAAGCGCGTAATACTTCTCCTGATCCTTCGGCTCGCGTACCTGGCCCGTGACAATGTCGCCGACGCGCAGGGCAAATTTGCGGATCTGGCTTAGGCTCACGTAGGCGTCGTTGGCGCTGTCGCTTAAATTTGAATCTATGCCGCGCAAAAAGCCGTAACCCTCGGCGGTAACCTCCAAAATCCCCGTAAAAAGTATGAAGCCGCCTTGCTTCGTCTGCATGCGTAAAATTTCAAAAACGAGCGCTTGGCGGCGGAATTCGCGCGGGTTTTCGACGCCAAGTTCGTCTGCTATGGCGATGAGATTTTCAAGATCCATCGAGCGGAGCTCCTCGATCTGGTAGCCCTCGACGGGAACGTGCGTTTTAGCGTAAGTTTTTCTGCCGTTTTGATTAGAATTTGAAACGGCGGTCTGAGCGGAATTTTGATTTGTATTTTCCATTTGTCCTCTTAGAGTGTGAAGTTATTAAATTTAGTTTTAAAAAGTGCTGAATTTAAAATTTAGTTCTCTTTGTAAGCACCGAACCTTAAAATTTTTTGTTGTCTTCTGCTGATGAGCTCGTCTATGCTAAGATCGTCTAGCTTGTGCAGCTCGGTTAAGACGTAGTTTCCAAGCGCTTTTATCGCGCCGTCTTTATCTCTGTGAGCGCCCGTTTTAGGCTCTTTGATCACATCATCGACCAAGCCCAGCTCTTTTAGCTCCTCGGCGGTGATCTTTAGCGCCTTCGTAGCAGCCTCGCTCTTGCTCGGATCGTTCCACAAAATCGCGGCACAGCCCTCGGGAGAGATGACCGAAAAGATTGAGTTTTGAAGCATCGCCAAACGATCGGCCACGCCGATAGCTAAAGCTCCGCCGCTGCCGCCCTCGCCGATAACGATGGCGATCGTAGGGGTTTTAAGATCGCTAAGCTCATATAGATTTCGCGCGATAGCCTCGCTCTGACCGCGCTCTTCGGCGCCAAGTCCCGGATATGCGCCCGGAGTATCAATCAAAAACAAAATAGGAAGGTTAAATTTCTCGGCAAGTTTTGCTACGCGCAGTGCCTTGCGATAGCCCTCCGGATGCGGCATACCGAAATTTCGCTTCAGCTTGTTTTTGGTGCCGCGACCCTTCTGCTCGGCGATCACGGCGATTTTGCGATTACCCATAATGCCCAGATAGCACACGATCGAAGGATCGTCTCTAAAGGCGCGGTCGCCGTGAAGCTCCCTGGCGTCTTGCAAAAGCGCGCGAATATAATCGATCGCGTAAGGGCGATCCGGATGACGCGCAAGCTGAAGTCTTTGGTATTCGTTTAAATTCTTATAAACTTTAGAAATTTCTTTTTCGAGGTTCTTATTTAAAATTTCGACCGCGTCCTCATCGCCGCGAATTTTTGCAGCGGTGATGTCCTCGTCGATCTGCTTTATAGACTTTTCAAAGTCCAAATAACTCGCCATTAATCTACTCTTTTGAAAATAAGCGACGCGTTTGTGCCGCCGAAACCGAAATTATTGCTCATAACGCAATCGAGTTTGGCTTTTCTAGCGACGTTTGGCACGTAATCCAAATCGCAATCGGGATCTTTTGAAATTTGATTTATCGTAGGCGGTATGATGCCGTTTTGCATCGCTAAAAGACTGATCGCAGCCTCTACTGCTCCGGCAGCGCCCAGGCAATGTCCTAGCTGGCCCTTGGTGGAGCTGACCGCAGGCACCTTCCCCTCGCCGAAAAGCTCTTTTAAAGCCGCGGTTTCGTTTTTATCGTTTATCGCGGTGGACGTTCCGTGAGCGTTGATATAATCAATCTTCGGGCGTCCCGCCATTTCGTAGGCCTTTTTCATAGCGCGGATCGGGCCGTCTAGGCTAGGCGAAGTGATATGATAAGCATCGCCGCTAGCGCCGAATCCTACGAGCTCGCCGTAAATTTTAGCGCCGCGCGCTTTTGCGTCCTCTAGCTCTTCTAAAACTAAAGCCGCCGCGCCTTCACCCATCACAAAGCCGTTTCGTTCCGCATCAAACGGACGCGAAGCATGCGCGGGATCGTCGTTTCTAGCGCAAAGCGCCTTCATCGCAGCAAATCCGCCGATACCCACGGGACAAACCGCAGCCTCGGCTCCCACTGCAAGCATCTTTTTCGCTTCGCCGATCATAATAACTCTCGCAGCGTCCATAATCGCATGCGCAGAAGCCGCACAAGCCGTAACGCTGGATAAATTCGGACCTTTTAATTTATAATATATAGAAACAAAGCCGCCGAGCATATTTACTAACGCAGAGGGGATAAAAAACGGAGAAATTCGCCTAGGGCCGCGCTGCAAGCAGGTATTGGCATTTATCTCGATATTCGGCAAACCGCCGATACCGCTAGCGGAGCTAACGCCGAATTCGTCGCTATCGAAACCGCTAAATTTAGCGTCCTCTATGGCTTCGCCCGCGGCTTTAAGCCCGAGTTGGATAAATCTATCCATCTTTTTTATCTCTTTTCCATCCTCGATTATGCTCGAAGGATCGAAACCTTTTACTTCAGCTGCAATTTGAACCGGAAATTCGCTAGCGTCAAAGAGCGAAATTTTATCAACCCCGGTTTTTCCGTTACAGATATTTTCAAAACTGCTCTGTTTGTCAAGCCCGAGAGAGGTTATCATCCCGATGCCCGTTACTACGACTCGTTTCAAAACCGCTTCCTTAAAATTTTATTTCTTAGGCAAATTTTCTATATAATCTACTACGTCTTTAATGCTTACTAATTTTTCGGACTCGCTATCAGGGATCTCGATACCGAATTTCTCCTCTAAAGCCATTACTAGCTCAACTACGTCAAGAGAGTCCGCGCCCAAATCTTCGATAATTTTAGAGTCAAGTTTAACCTGATCCGGGCTAACGCTGAGTTGCTCTACAACTACGTCTCTTACATCTTCAAATACTGCCATTTTAGCACTCCTTTAAAAAAATACCGCGTAATTCTATAATATTTAACCTTAAATTCCGCTATTTAACGCTACATATAGAGCCCGCCGTTGATCTTAAGCGTCTCTCCAGTAATGTAGCCCGCGCCGTCGCTGAGTAAAAACGCAACTCCTTCGGCAACGTCGCTCGTGCTTCCGAGGCGCTTAAGCGGGATGCTCGCTTCGTAGCTTGCTTTTACGTCGTCGCTTAGCGCGTCCGTCATATCCGTAGCGATGAAGCCCGGAGTTATGCAATTAAAGCGGATTCCGCGCGCTGCGCCCTCTTTTGCAAAGCTCTTGCTCATCGCGATCATTCCGCCCTTGCTCGCGCTGTAATTGACCTGCCCGGCGTTGCCCATTTCGCCTACGATCGAGGCGATGTTTACGACGGCGCCGAAGCGCTTTTTGCTCATTAATTTTAGAGCTTCGCGGCAGCCGATAAAGGCGCTGCTTAAATTTGCTTCGATCACGCCCATGAAGTCTTCCAGCTTCATCCTAAGCGCGAGCTTGTCGTTCGTGACGCCCGCGTTATTTACGAGATAGCTTAGCTCGCCGTCGCTTTGCGCGATCAGGGCAATCGCCTCGCTAAATTCCGCCTCGTTCGTCGCGTCAAATTTAATCACGGCGCCCTCTCCGCCGTTTGCGCGGATCTCCTCTAGCAGTGCGTCGGCAGGCTCTGGGCTTGAGCGATAATTGATCCACGCCTTAAGCCCGTAGCCCGCCAAAGTCCTTGCGATCTGCGCGCCGATACCGCGGCTCGCGCCCGTGATTAAAACGTTTTTTCCACTAAATTTCATACTTGTCCTTTTATTAAAATTTTAATCTCTAGCGTAAATTTATCCAAATTTACCTAAATTTTAGCCGTTAAAATTTGGCTACAAGCGCGCCGTTGAAATTTCAAAATAGCGCCTTGTCCATCTCCGCGGGCTTTGGTAACCCCATTAGTTTTAGTACGGTAGCTGCGACGTTGCTAAGCCCAAGTCCGCTTTTTAGCTCGCGCACGCCCTCGCCCGCGACGAAACAAAACACGTCAAAGATCGTGTGGTTGGTTAAAATTTCGCCGCCCTCGTCTCGCATCGCCTCGCAATTACCGTGGTCGCTAATCTGGACATAGGCGTAATCGTGCGCCTTCGCCGCGTTTAAAATTTTACCGATGCATTCATCCACCGCCTCTACCGCCTTCACCGCGGCGTCATAATTGCCCGTGTGGCCGACCATATCGCCGTTTGCGAAATTTACGACGATGAAATCGATCCCCGCTTCGATGCCGCGGATCACCGCGTCGCACACCGCTGGCGCGCTCATCTGCGGCTGCTCGTCGTAGGTTTTTACTTTGGGGCTTGGGATCAGCACGCGAGTTTCGTTTGGCAGCGGCTCCTCGACGCCGCCGTTAAAGAAAAACGTCACGTGTGCGTATTTTTCGGTCTCAGCGGTGTGAAGCTGCGTAAGACCGGCTTCTGCGACCACTTCGCAAAGCGTGTTTTTAAGCACGGGCTTCTCAAATAGCAGAGGAAATTTAAAGCTCGCGTCGTATTCGCTCATCGTGATTAAATTTTGTACGACGAACTTCCGCTTGAATTCACTAAAGCTCTCATCACCCAAAGCCGCGCAAAGCTCTCTAGCGCGGTCGTTTCTAAAATTTACAAAAATCACTCCGTCATCCGCACCGATACCGCTAAAGCCGTTAAAGCTCGCAGGCTCGATAAATTCGTCGCTCACGCCGCGCTCGTAGCTTTGCAGTATATATTCGCTAGGCGAAATTTCAAGCGGAGCCGTTTCGCCCATAAGCACGTCGTAAGCGCGCTTCACGCGATCAAAGCGCTTGTCGCGATCCATCGCGTAAAAGCGCCCGCAAACGCTGCCGACTTTAAATTTAGCCTGTAGGTGCTTTAAAAATTCCGCTCCGCTGCTCGGCGAAACGTCGCGCCCGTCGGTGATAGCGTGCGCCCATGTCTCGCAACCCGCATTCTGCGCTATCTCGCAGATCGCGTCGAAATGGCGCAGATGCGAATGCACGCCGCCATCGCTGTAAAGCCCTATGACGTGCACCCTGCGACACTTTGAAAGCAGGCTTTGCAGCGCTTCGTTTTTCTCAAGCGAGCCCTCATCGATCGCGCGATCGATTTTGACTAGGTTTTGATACAAAATTCTACCGCTTCCGATCGTCATGTGCCCTACTTCGCTATTTCCCATCTGCCCCTGCGGCAAGCCCACGGCAAGCCCGGAGGTGCGTAGCAGCGTATTGGGCACGTTTTTAAAAAGATAATCGTAGGCGGGCTTTTTTGCGTTTGCAAACGCGTTAAATTTATCGCTCGCGTTAAAGCCGATGCCGTCGGTGATAAGTAAAATCGTCTTTTGCCCCATTTTGGCTCCTAAATTTCGTCTAAATTTCGCCGCACAGGTCTTTTGAAACGGATCTGCGGCGCTGTTTTTACGAGCGGCATTATACTTTCTTTTGGCAAATGCGGCAAAATTTCATCCGCCCTAAAAGCTAAATTTTACCTCTTTTATACTAAAATGCGCGTTTTCATATAAAATTTCATAAAATTTAAAAGGTAAACTTTGTTTTATTATCTCTATCATCTTACGAATATAAATTTTTTCCAATACATCACCGCGCGCGCAGGGCTTGCGTTTTTTATCGCTTTTTGTTTTTCGGTCTGGGCTATGCCGCGGTTTATCCGCTGGGCGCAAAATAGACACGCCGCGCAGCCCATCTACGAGCTCGCGCCACAAAACCATCAGAAAAAGAGCAAAACCCCCACGATGGGCGGGCTCGTTTTCGTTACCGCCGCGGTGCTCGCAAGCCTGCTGTGCGCCAAGCTAAACAACGTCTTCGTGCTCTGCGGGCTGCTTTGTTTGGTGGGCTTTGGATACATAGGCTTTAAGGATGATATCTCTAAAATTTTAGGCCGCCAAAACCATGCGGGCCTTAGCGCGCGGGCTAAATTTGCACTACAAAATTTCTTGGCCTTTCTGATCGGGGCTACGCTTTATGCTTTTAGCGATCTGGGTGGGGAATTTTTCGTGCCGTTTTTCAAATACCCTCTGCTAAATTTATGGATCTTCGCGCCGCTGTTTTGGACGATCGTGATAAGCGCGAGCTCAAATGCGGTAAATTTAACCGACGGATTAGACGGGCTAGCGACCATTCCGTCGGTATTTTCGCTCTGCAGCTTGGGCGTATTTGCCTATCTTTGCGGGCATGCGATCTACTCGCAATATCTCTTGCTACCGCGCGTCGCAGGCGCAGGCGAGGTTTGCATCATCGTCTCGGCACTCATCGGCGCGCTGCTTGGGTTTTTGTGGTTTAACTGCTACCCCGCCGAAGTCTTTATGGGCGATAGCGGCAGTCTCAGCGTGGGCGCGTTTTTAGGATACTGCGCGGTCATCACGAAAAATGAAATTTTACTTATAATGATCGGCTTCGTCTTCGTCATCGAGACGCTCAGCGTGATCTTGCAGGTGGGCAGCTTTAAAATTTTCAAGCGCAGAATTTTCCTTATGGCGCCGATACACCACCATTTCGAGCTTAAAGGCTGGGTCGAAAACAAAATCATCATCCGCTTTTGGATCATCGCGCTGATCGCAAATATCATAGCGCTGACGTCGCTGAAACTGAGATAAAATGCGAGCGCAGATCAAATGTGGCTTTTTGAAAGATGCGATAGAAGCGGCGAAATGAGCGAGCTTAGCGCCGATGAGATAACTCAAATTTTATGGGGCAAAAGAGGAGAAAAATGAAAAAATCGCTATTTGGCTACGGGCTTACGACCAGAGCGATCGCCGAGCACTGCCGCGACGAAGGCGGCTGGGAGATCTATGACGATAAATTTGAAATTTCTTCGGGCGCGCCGAAGCTGGATGAGTTCGGTAACGCGCTTTTAAACCCGAGCGAGTTCGATCCCGCCGCAAGCGAACTTGAAATCCCAAGCCCAGGCTTTCCGCCGCATCACGAGCTGGTGCGAAAGTCACGAAATTTAATCAGCGAATACGATTATTTTGGCGATTACAAAGGCCTCAAAATTTGGATCAGCGGCACGAACGGCAAGACCACGACGACGAAGATGATGCAGTATCTGCTCGAGAGATACGGCTCGCAAATGGGCGGCAACGTGGGCGTCCCGCTTGCAAAACTTGATAAAAGCGCCAAAATTTGGGTGCTGGAGACGAGCTCGTTTACGCTGCACTACACCAAACACGCGCGCCCCGACATCTACGTGCTGCTTGCGATCACGCCCGATCATCTCAGCTGGCACGGAGATTTTGCAGAGTATGAGCGCGCTAAACTCTCGCCGCTACTAGCGATGCGCGAAGGCTCCGTAGCGCTGATCCCGCGCGCCTACGAAAGTTCCGCCGCCGCGCAAAACAGCCTAGCTCGCGTGATCTGCTACGAAGACGAAGCGGATCTGGCGCAAAAATTCGGCATCGATTTGGGCGAGATAAAATTCCGCACTCCGTTTTTGATAGACGCGCTTTTGGCGCTGTGCGTGGAGAAAATTTTATTCGACAGATGCGACGCCATGCGACTAAACGACTTCGTGATCGAGGGCAATAAGCTCGAAGAGCTTACCGACGCGCGCGGCAGGGTCTGGGTCAATGACACGAAGGCCACCAACATCGATGCGTGCTCGCAGGCGCTGAAGCGATACGCGGGGCGCAAAATACATCTGATCCTCGGCGGCGACGATAAAGGCGTGGATCTGCACCCGCTTTTTGCGGAGTTTAAAAAATACGATCTGCAAATTTACGCAATCGGCTCAAATACTGATAAAATCGTGCTTTTGTGCAATGAATACAGTCTTCCTTGCGTGCGCTGCGAAATTTTACAAACGGCGGTGAGCGAAATTTCGAAGCGGTATTTAAGCGGAGAAATTTTTTGCGAAAATGAAATTTCAAAAGGACGGTTAGGCGGCGAGAATTCCGCAGCAAATTTAATGCGGGATGAAATTTCCGCTACCGAAGGCGCAAGCCCTTGCATAGACGCGAGCGGCGGTGAAACTTTAGGTTCGCAAAATTCTAAAAATTCTGCGGATTTTAAAAATTCCGTAAATTTCGCTAGTGAAATAGCGCTGCTAAGCCCCGCATGTGCAAGCTTGGATCAATTTAAAAGTTACGCCGAACGCGGCGAATTATTTAAAAAACAGGTTGCACAGCTAGGATAAATAGGCCTATCGAGGTTAGCCAGATCGAGCTGAGATTTTATTTAACACAGCATGCAATCGCATTATAAAATTTCAACGCTTCTGCTGCACGGATATCTAAATAAATTCAACCCCGAAGCAAACATCCCTATGTCACATTATTAGCCCGAGCACAATGTTTATAAAGATGCTTCGCCAAGTCCAAATTAAAGCCAATTTTCGATGCTAAATTTAACCAATAACAGCTATCGCCCGTTATGCGCGCAAATTTAAAACGATGCCGCGATCCTTTGGCGCAAATTTATCTACCTTGCACAGTTTAAAACCAAGCATACAATTTGCAGAATCAGCTAAATAGTAAAATTTTATATCACTTTGCTTTTTAGATCGATAGCCCGTTTTGATTATTGCAAATTGCTGCATAAGCAATATTTTTCGCTACTGAAATTTAGAAAATTTTAACTGAGTAAATTTGACCGTTTTCGAGCATAACGTGCAAAAATATAGCGAGAATCGAGGATTTTAACCGAGATTTAAGTATTGCATGGCTAAAATTACTTTTCTTTTTCGGTGGTTGGATAGCTCAGTCGGTAGAGCAGCAGACTGAAAATCTGCGTGTCGGCAGTTCGATTCTGCCTCTAACCACCACCTCATATGCCTTCAATGAACCTACACTTAGATAAAAAGCGATCGCTGAATTAAATATCTTTTAACACAACAATGCTAAAATAATGAAATTTTACGAAAGGCAAAAGAGCTAAAAGCATGCTGATTCTTGGCGAAAAATATAAATTTACCAATATAGAATTAAAAAAGCTTAATAAAAAATTCGACAAAGTCGACATCGTAAAATACGCCTCTCGCCCCTTTGCAGAGGTTCGGCTACAGATCGAAAGCCTACTTAAAAATCACAATTATAAATTTTTGATCATAAACACCAAAGAATTTATCGATCCTAAAATGATAAAATTCCTCACGCTTTTGCAGTTTCGTTTCAATCATAAGCGGCTCAAAATTCTAACTATCGAAAAATTTTTAGAAAAATTCTTTCATAAATGCTATATCCCTGACGACGATAGGGATTTGGAATTTTTAAGCAACATTAGGCCGTATAACGACTTCGAGTACGCTACAAAGCGCGTCATAGACTACATAGGCGGAGCGATCCTGTATGTTATATTTTTTGCGATCAAATTTCACGTAAAAAAGAAAATAGACGAACAGTCGCCGGGGAAATTATACTTCATACAAAATCGTGTAGGATTAAATTTGAAAAATTTCAGATGTTATAAATTTCGAACCATGCACGAGCATTGCGTTCATAATCCATACACAAAAAAAAACGATAGCAGGGTGTTCGAGTTCGGCAAATTTATGAGAAAGACCAGGATAGACGAGCTGCCGCAATGCATCAACGTACTGCGTGGAGATATGCACCTAATCGGGCCTCGGGCGGAATGGGACATTTTGGTTAGAAACTACGAAAAAGCAATCCCTTATTACAACGAACGCCATCTGGTCCGCCCTGGTATCACCGGCTGGGCGCAGGTTAATTACCCCTATGGAGAAAACATCGATGATGCCAAGCAAAAGCTAATGTATGATCTCTATTACATCAAATACTGGTCGCTGTGGCTAGAGATCAAGACGATCTTTGCGACGATCAACGTTATGATCAGAAAAAAGGGTTTATAAAATTTAATCTCCCAAAACCATCTTTAAAAGCCTGTAGTTTGCTTTATGAACATCAAATTTTTCCTCCGCGACCCTTCTGCTCTCTAGCCCCATTGTATCGATCGCTTCAGGATTTTGTATAAAATACTCCATCTTCTGCACCAGGGCTTCATATTCGTACGGCGGCACCAAAAAGCCGTTCAGTCCGTCCGTGACCGTCTCTTTGCAGCCCACGCTATCAGTCGTGATCACCGCCCTGCCTATCGCCATCGCCTCCTGCGTGCTTCTAGGAACGCCTTCTCTGTAATACGACGGCAGTACGAACACGCTAGAGCCTGCGATCCACTCATCCACATTGTCCACGAAGCCTGGATATATCACGATATCGTCGTTTAGATACATATCTAGGTGTCGTTTTTTCAGACCGAAAGGATTTGTCTCGTCAAAGGAGCCCAAAATATAAAATTTCACCTCTTTGTGCTTTTTCTTTATGATCTTTGCAGCCCGTAGATACTCAAACACCCCCTTCTCCGCCAAAAGTCTAGCTACAAATATAAAACTCACGGGCTTTGCGGGCGCTTGGGAGTATTTAAATTTAGCCAGATCGACCCCGATACCGCCTAAAATTTCAACACTTTTTACGCCGATTTTATATCTACCAACAAGGTCTTTTTTATCGTCGCTATTTAGCAAGATGAGTTTATCGAGCAGAGGGAGGCTAAACTTATAAAGTAAAATTTGAATAAATTTTATAAATTTCGTCTTGGCCGAAGGTCCGTTTTTATGCAAAGTAAAAGCCCCGCCTAGCCCCTCAAGCATACCGACGATACGCGGTACCCCCGCTAATTTTGCCGCTATGGTGCCAAAAATTACGGGCTTTACAAAAAAGCTAAATACTATATCCGGCTGATATTTTTTAATGAGCCTTATCAAATCATATACCGCAAGAGCATCACCAAGCGGATTTAATCCTTTAGAATTTAGCTTGTAATCCAAAGCCGTCGCGCCGAGCTCCTCGACCCTGCTGCGAGAGACATCGTCGTAGTCGCCGGCTAGGCAATAAATTTTAAAATTTTGCCCGGCGAGCTTTATGATAAATTCCTTCCTGAAATTTATCATCATAGAAGCAGCGCCGCCTATAATAAAAATTTTTTTCAAAACGAAACTCTGTTATTAAATAATAGATATTTTATCACGGTGATAAAAAAAGCTATCAGGATAAAATACCCCAAGTAGAAGGTCTTTTTTGTGTTTAAATTTTTAAATAAAACGTAGGGGATAAAAAATTCAAAAACGCTAAATAGCAGATAAACTCTGCCTAAAATAGGGATGCCGTAAAATAAAATCCGCAGCAGCGCCGCAAAATACGCGAGATTGTATAAAAATATGCTCTTTTTATCCGTCTCTTTTTTATAAAACAGCACAGACAGCATATTTGTAAAAAGAATAAAATAGATGCCCAAATAGCTAAAAATGCTTTCGCTATACGGCTTCATATGATAAGAGACAAGATAGTCCGTGTAGATATTAGCAGGGATGTGATCGTAGATAAATTCCGCAACTATCTGAATAATCCCGACCCTATTAAATACAAAAAGTAGCATAAATACAAAAATCATCAAAGTGGTTTTATAGTGCTTTTTAAATAAATTAAATATTAAAAATAAAGGTATTATAATGATAATAGTCGGATGAAAAAGCGCCCCTATGGCGGTAAGCACAAAAGATTTTAAAATTTTACGCTCATAGTATAAAATAAAAACTATCGGTATAAGGGTCGTAGCGATAACCGATCTAAGGGCATTGAATGACATGGCGAAAAACGACAATGTAAATAGAATATATGTAATAATTTGAAGCTTGTCGTCAAAATAATAAAATTTTTTATAAGTTTTGACCATATAATTCAAAGCAATAGTTTGTATTAAAGACCAAATGACAAAAAGTAATCCATAATTAATAGTTAAAGGGTTTAAATATTTTATCAAAAGATACATAATTATCCCTTTGTATAGGGAATATAATCTTTCTGTTTCTAAAAATAAAAATTTATACATTATATAATCGGTCCCGTAATTATCCTGAAACGCTACTAAAATAAAGAATATAGATAAAAAAGCGTAATATAGCAACGGTCGGATTTCTCTGTGTCTTATAGAAAAACCATATGCTAAAGCAGCGAAAAAATAAAATATAAAAATTGCGTATAAAGTGTGCATATTTTAACTCATTGTCTATTTAGAGGTATTTTTCCTAACCCAAAGAGCTATCTCTCTAAATTTTAGATAGGCTTTTAATCCTAATAAATTATATATAATAACCCCGATCCTATCCTGCGTCTTAGAATTTTTATCTTTCAGCGCGATCGCGGAATTGTTTTTTATTATCTTATCCATTTTTATTAGAGTACCCCTGTCTAAATCGTCTAAATTATCCTTAAATTTATAAAAGGTCATAAATGCGTCTCTGAGCTTTCTGATCTCTATGGATTTTACAATATCTTTGTAATCACAGAAATATTTTTCTAGCTCGTCTAGGATATTAAATATAATTAAATCTTCAATATCGCCTTTGCTCGTCATGATAGAATTATCTCTTATAAAGTAAAAATAATCCTTCAGGTCGCAAAAAGCTATTTTGTCTGCTTTTGAAGCTATTATGGGCGTGGTCGCAAGGTCTTCGTATATCTGACCTTTTGGAAACCTAATGCCTGCAAATAACTCTTTTTTATAAATTTTAGCAACCGCACCGACATTATAAAATTTACCGCAAAATAGACTTTCTATACATTCCTTAGCTGTATGGATTAAAATAGGCTCATCATTTATACTTTTTTCATAAATTTTATCCTCACTGTCTTCATAAGCGCGCTTGATTGAGGTGATAGCCATATCCACATCGCATCTATCTATCAAGCAATATAAATTTTGTATATAAAATTTACTTACCCAGTCGTCGCTATCTATAAAAGTTAAATATTCACCGCTTGCAATATCGATACCTGCGTTTCTAGCATCGCTAAGACCGCCGTTTTCTTTATGGATTACTTTTATGCGGCTGTCTTTTAGTGCATATTCATCGCAAATTTTAGAACAACCATCAGTACTTCCGTCATCAACCAATATTATCTCTAAATTTTTATAAGTTTGATTTATGATGCTGTCGATACATTTTCCAAGATACTTTTCGACATTATATATAGGTACTATTGCGGATATCAAAACCTCCTTCATAAATCCCCTTTATCATTTAAAATTATCGCAGCGCCCAGTATACATACTACAAAATATCCTACTCCAAGCCCAACTACCGTTCCTACGGCACCATAAACAGGAATAAAATATAAATAAGCTACAACGGCGCCACCTAGGGCAAGCCCCCATTTATAAATAAGGAGTTTACCTAACTTCATTTTAATTATATATAAATTTAACGCCTCATTTAAAAATATAAACGGCAAAATAAATAATAGATACCTAAAAATTTCTACTGCGTCGTGAAATTTAGCTCCGAATATTAAGCTTATTAAAATTGGCGATAAAAAATACATCGCCATAGACGTAAAAAGCGCAATAGTAATCATACCGCAAGCAAGCAGCCATATATTTTTCTTTATGGTGTATAGTTCGTCAAATTTATAAACAAATAAAGGTGCAAATGATACCGCTATAATTGGCGCGATAGCAGTCACGCTACCAAAAAGCTGAATCGCCGAGGCATATAACCCCAAAGTCATGCCATCGCTTAGATAACGCGTCGCAACGATGTCCGCCCTCAAAAATATACACATGAAGCAGATACCTAGAAAAAATGGCAACCCATCTTTAAGAAGAGACAAAATTTTATTAAAATCAAATGTAAAAAATAGCTCTTTATTTAAAAATTTATAGATCCAAAGTAAACCTAACGCCATGTAAATACTCTCCAATATATACACAAGAGCATAAAGATAGATATTCGTGACTTCCAGCCAAAATAGTAATGCCAAAATAGTAATCTTGATGATCGTAAAGTAGATATATAGCACGCTTCTATATTTTATCATCGTCTGAGATTGTAAAAAAGCCGTGACTATACCAAATGCCTCGTCTATCAAAATACAAAATCCGAGAATTAGAGCTAGATTAAACACTTTTACATCATCACCAAAATATACGAATGCCAAAAAAGCAATATATGCCACTATGCAGAAAAACGTTCTTATAAAAAAGCCGCCTCCCATTAAATATCTGCGCTGCATGGCATCCGCGTTCGTAAGCCTAGGCACCATAATCTCTGCCGGATTGACATATGAAAGCGATTTAAAAATAACTATAAGCCCCAATAAATATTGAAAAATTCCATATTTTTCAACCCCTAAAACTCTGGCTAAAATAGACGCCGTCACAATACTGCCGCCGATCCTAATACCATGTTCGAACAGAAGCCAGAAAATATTTTTGATAAATTTTATTTTGTTGCTCATAGTCTTAAGCTCAAAATCCTTTAAAAATTTATATAGTATGATTGTATCCAGCAAAAATTTAAAAGCAAATAAACAATATAAATAAATTATGCGGATTTAAATTTGTCTACGAATAAATTATTCAAAATCTGAAGCAATTGTAAAAGCAATAAAGCAATTAGGTAAAATAACAGAGAAGTAAATAAAGTTAATATGCTTAGACATAACAATTGCTGCCAAAACCCAGACAAAACAATAGCTAAAATTTACAATCTTATCTACCTCCGAAAAGTATAGAGTCATACCCTTTATAAATTTTTATAAAAACAAAGAGGGAAGTCCAATTTACGCCCTCTCCCTATTTTATATATTCTTTCTTATTACTCTCCCTTACCCTTTTTGCCCCTCTTACCTTTAGCTTTAGATGGTCCCTCT